>JABFXM010000169.1 GCA_013361745.1 Gemmatimonadaceae bacterium
GGTGCAGCTGATGTGCGCGCGCATCGGCATCGTCGCCCGCAACGGGCTCGCCGGCGTGCTGCGTGAGCACTACTCGCGCTGGCTCCTCTGGTTCGCGTGCTTCCTCCTCCTTGTCGCCAACACCGTGAACATCGCGGCGGACCTCGGCGGGATGGCCGCCGCCACCGTGCTCCTCACCGGCGGACGCACGGTCTGGTTCGTCCCACTCTACACCGCGCTCGTGCTCGCGCTCCTCATCTTCGCCTCGTACGACCGGATGACGCGGGTGCTCAAGTGGCTGACCCTCGTCCTCTTCGCCTACGTCGTCGCCGCCTTCCTCGCGCGACCGAACTGGCTGGCGGTGCTCGCGGGCACCGTCGTCCCGCGATTCCAGCTCGACCGGAACTATCTCCTCACCTTCGTCGCGATCCTCGGCACCACGATCTCGCCCTACCTCTTCTTCTGGCAGGCGGCGCAGAACGCGGAGCAGGACGAGCACCTCATGCGCCGCATCGTCGGCCGTCCGCGGCGCGCCATGCAGCGCGAGCTCCGCTCCGCGAAGCGCGACGTGTACACGGGGATGTTCGTCTCGAACCTCATCATGTACTTCATCATCCTGACGGTGGGGGCGACGCTGCACCCGGCGGGACAGACCGACGTCCAGACCGCGGAGCAGGCGGCGCAGGCGCTCCGTCCGCTCGCGGGCGCCGGGGCGGCACTGCTCTTCACGGCGGGGCTCGTCGGCACCGGGTTGCTCGGCGTCCCCGTGCTCGCCGGTTCGGCGGCGTACGCGGTGGCGGAGGCGGCGGCGTGGCGGCGCGGGATGGACGAGAAGGTGCATACGGCGCGGAACTTCTACGCCGTGATCATCATCGCGATGGTCGTCGGGATGGCGCTGAACTTCGCGCACTTCAACGCGATCAAGCTCCTCTTCTGGTCCGCGGTGCTCAACGGACTGCTCGCGCCCCCGCTCATCGCGATCATCCTCGTCGTCTGCAACGACGCGAAGGTGATGGGGGAGTACCGGAACGGCCGCGGGATGAACGTTGCCGGCGTGCTCGCCGCGCTGCTGACGGGCGCCGCCGCGGTCGCGCTCGTCGCCTCATGGTTCTGGTAGGAACCACCCGTCGGTGGATCGCGCGCCTTGACAATTAGTGTGATAACACCTATATTCCGTCCATGACATCGGTCCTGCGCGACGAGCTCCGCCAGCGGAAGCCATTCGACAGCCTCGAACAGGAGGCGTTTCTCAGCCTCGGCCGCACCGAAGCGGTGCTCGAGGAGGCGATCGAGCGGGTGCTCAAGCCGCACGCGATCAGCATCACGCAGTACAACGTCCTGCGCATCCTGCGCGGCGCCGGTGCGGACGGGCTCTGCCGGAACGAGATCCGCGATCGCCTCGTCAGCCGCATGCCGGACGTCACGCGGCTGCTCGATCGGATGGAGGAGGCGGGACTCGTCTCCCGCATCCGCGACGCGGAGGACCGGCGGATGGTCAACACCTGCCTCACCGACCGCGGCCGGCGGCTCGTCGACAAGCTCGACGCACCCGTCACCGAGGAGCACAAGCGACGGCTCGGCCATCTGACGCGACAGCAGCTGCGCACGCTGATCGATCTCCTCGCCCTCGTCAGGCGCGAGGGGTGAGCGTTCGCCGCAATAGGTGTTATGACACGCAGTAACGGAGGGAACAGACCATGGGCGTGACCACGAACGACATCTTCGGCGGCGCCGCGACCGCGCAGCCCGCGACTCCCGGCAGCTACGGCGAGGCGCCGACGGGCTTCCGTCTTCCGGACGCGACGCGACTCGGGCGCGTCTCGCTCCAGGTCGGCGACCTCGCGCGCTCGCTCGCCTTCTACGAGCAGGTGCTCGGCCTCCGCACCGTCGAGCGCACCGCGACGCACGCCGTGCTCGCGGCGCATGGTGACGACCGCCCGATCCTCGAGCTCGACGCGCGTCCCGGGACGCGCGCGGTCCCGCAGCGCGGACGGCTCGGCCTCTACCACTTCGCGATCCTCCTCCCCGACCGCGCGTCGCTCGGCCGCTTCGTGCGCCATCTCGGCGAGATCGGCGCCCGCGCCGGCGCGGGGGATCACCTCGTCAGCGAAGCGCTCTACCTCCAGGATCCGGACGGACTCGGCATCGAGGTCTACGCCGACCGGCCGCGCGACCAGTGGCGCCGCATCGGGCGCCAGCTCGTGATGGCCACCGATCCCCTCGACGTCCACGACCTCGTGCGCGCGGGCGGCGATGCGCCGTGGACCGGGATGCCTGCAGGCACGACGATCGGCCACGTTCATCTCCACGTCGGCGATCTCGAGCGTGGCGCCGCCTTCTACTCGGCAGCGTTAGGCTTCGACCGCGTCGTCTGGAGCTACCCGGGCGCGCTCTTCCTCAGCGCCGGCGGCTACCACCACCACCTCGGCACCAACACCTGGGCCGGCAGCGGCGCACGTCCCGCGGCGGACGACGAAGCGAAGCTGCTCGAGTGGACGATCGAGCTCCCGGAGACCGGAACCGTCGAAGCAGCCGCTGCGGCGCTCGAGAGCGCAGGGCATGCGGTCGAGCGCGACGACGCCGGAGTCGTGACGCGCGATCCGTGGGGGACGAGGGTGAGACTGCTCGCACGGTGACGAAGGGGGCGAAGGGCTGCTCTTGCTGTGAGTAACAGAAGGCACGAAGGCACGAAGAGGTTGCTGTTGAACCCTTCGTGCCTTCGTGCCTTCTGTTCGACCAGCGAGCCGCAACGCCATTGCTGCGGCGCATCCCGGGTCATACAGTTGCTGCGTGCGTTCCGCTGCGACCATCGTCCTCGCGCTCTGCGCCATCGCCGCGTGTGATGGCGCCCGCGCCGACGCGCACGCTCGCGCGCGGCACTCAGTCGCGAGGCGGGAAGACCACGCACCCGCCGAGCAGTCCTCCTGTAGCGCGACACGGAGCTCGCTCACGCCGGCCGAGTGGAGCGCGCCGATGCCGACCGTACCCACGGACGCGCCGCGCGGCGCGTTGCGGCTCGTCGCCGACGTCCCGCTCCCCGGTCCCGCGAACCGCTTCGACTACCAGAGCATCGACGCCGCCGCGCGCCGGCTCTACATCAGTCACATGAACGCGGGACGCGTCGTCGTCGTCGACCTCGACTCGTCGCGCGTCGTCGCCGAGGTGCCGGGGACGCCGCGCGCAACGGGCATCCTCGCCGTGCCGGCGCACCACGCGGTATACGTCTCGGCGGCCGGTCGGCACGAGGTCGCGGTGATCGACGACCGCACCCTCGCCGTCACCGCGCACGTCGGCGGCATCGACTTCCCGGATGGGATCGCGTACGCGCCGACCGAGGACAAGCTGTTCGTCTCCGACGAGTCGGGCGAGGCCGACGTCGTCATCGAGGCGCGGATGAAGCGCTCGACGATAGCGTTAGGCGGCGAGGCGGGGAACACGCACTACGACTCCGTCTCGCGCTGCATCCTCGTCGCGGTCCAGACACGCGACCAGCTCGTCGCCATCGACCCGGCGACCGAGCGCATCGTCGCGCGCTACGACCTCCCCGGCTCCAACCACCCGCACGGCTTCACCCTCGACGAGGCCGGGCGCCTCGCGTTCATCTCCAGCGAGGAGAGCGGCGCGCTCCAGGTGGTGGACCTGCGCACGATGCGCGTGCTCGCGACGCATCGCGTCGGCGACGATCCGGACGTCCTCGCCTGGGATCCGGTGTGGCGCCGGCTCTATGTCGCCTCGGAGTCGGGGGTCGTCAGCGCCTTCGTCGCCGAGGGCGCCGAGCTGCGCCCGCTCGGCGAGCTGCGGCTCCCGCATGCGCATACGGTCGCGGTCGACCCGCGTACCCACCGCGTCTACCTTCCGCTCGAGAGCCTCGGCGGACGGCCGGTGCTGCGGATCCTCGCGCCCGCTCCGTGATCGTCGTTGGTGCGACCGAAGGTGCCTAGCGCGCGATGTCGAAGGTGAACGGCTGCCGCACGACCTGCCGAACCTTGCAGTCGCCGATTCGCGCCGGGTCGTACGTCGCATGCCGGATACCGTTTTTCGCCGCCTGCACGAACGACCGATAGTAGCTTCCGAGCTCTCCCTGGAGCCGCGGGCGATCGGCGGGCCACGCGTCGCGCACCGTCGTCATGTCGGCGCGCCCCGTCGTATCGACGACGAACTCGAGGATGATCCTGCCGATCGCGGACGCGTTCATGTTCTGCGGTGGATACGTGATCTGCGGCGTGCGGATGCCGCGCACCTCGTGGGCGCGCGGCGTCTCGATCGTGAACATCGGCACCGCGACCCGCTCCCGCAGCGGATGCACGCCGTTGGTGTCGTCGACCATCGGGGCTCGCATGCTGATCTGGAAGATCACCGAGTCCCCGGGGATGCTCGCCGGCAGCGGAACGAAGGTCGTCCCCGCCGCGCGCAGGCTGTCGAGCGCGCGTCCGAGCAGCTCCGCGCCGGCTCCGCTCCCCGGCTCGGGGGGAATCGCGCGCTCGAGCATCGTATCCGGCTGGACACCCCAGCGGACGTCTCCGTCACGGCGCCAGACGACTGTCAGGCTCCGGCCGATCCCACGCCATGTGATCCCCGGCTCGCCGTGCGGCAGCGTGTCGCCCGTGCCGCCGAGCATCGCGCGGCCGCGGTCGGCGAGATCCTGGACGACGTTCGCGACGACGGGAATCAGCGAGCGGCGCGCGCTGTCCGGATCCACCGGCACGAGGAAGACGGGGACGCGGACGAAGGCGCTCGGCGGAAGCGAGTCGAGGCAGCTCCGTGCCCGCGCGGCGACAGCGCCCGCCGCCGTCGGCGTCGCGGCCTGCTGAGCGCCGAGCGGTGCGGCGAAGGCGAGCAGCGCGAGAGC
>JABFXM010000123.1 GCA_013361745.1 Gemmatimonadaceae bacterium
GCCATCACTACGCGCGCGTGGAGATCGTCGCGCGGTTGAACGCCGCGCTCCCGGAAGGTCGCGGGCTGCGCGCGGAGTCGATCTGGTTTCCCGACCCGCGTGATCCCGCGGCGTACGACAGGCGCATCGCCGCCGCCGGCGGGATCGATCTCTTCATGCTCGCCTCGGGCGCGAGCGACGGACACGTCGCCTTCAATCCGCCGGGGAGCGAGCGTGGGAGCCGGACGCGGATCATCCCGCTCTCGGAGGAGACGCGGCGCGACAACCTCGTGACCTTCCCGACCTTCGGCTCGCTGGATCGCGTCCCGCATCACGGCGTCAGCGTCGGGATCGCGACGATCCGTGAAGCGCGCGAAGCGCTGATGATCGCGTGGGGCGCGGGAAAGCGCCTGACGGTCTCGCGCATGCGCGCCGCGACGCGCTACGAGCCCGACTGGCCGGCGACGCTCATCCACGAATGCGCGCGCGGCGAGATCATCATCGACGAAGCGGCTGCTCGCTGAGCGCTCCTGCTGGGAATAACAGAAGGCAAAGGCACGAAGAGGTTTTATAACAACCTTTCGTGCCTTCGTGCCTTCTGTTCGACCAGCCGAACCAGCCAAAGCAAAAGCAGTCTTTATCGAACCCTTCGTGCCCTTCTGTTCAACCAGCAGGAGCTTCCGTCCTCCCGCCACCTATCGCGTCAGCTGCTTCAGCATCTGACCGATGCGCGACTCGAGGCCGCCGTACGAGGTGCAGGCGACGTACTCGCCGGCGAAGGAGACGGGGCGCGCCGAGGCCTGGAGCGAGGTGCTGGCGAGCGTGCGGCCGCTGTCGGCGGTGGTGTGCAGCTGCGTCGCGACGGCGAAGAAGACTTCGTAGGTCTCGGCGTTCGGGCCGCCCTGTGCGCTGCCGCAGTCGATGAGGCGGATGAGCGGCGTCTTGCCGAGCTGGCGGCGCAGCTTGATCCCCGTGTTGCCGAGAAGGTGCTGCGACGCGTCGACGGTGGAGACCGGGATCCCGAGCGAGTCGTAGACCGCTCGCAGTGCCGCCCACGTCCGGTCGAGTGGCGCCTGGATCTCGACGGTCGCGGTGGGCGAGACGGTCGTCGTGGTGATCGCGGTCTGGCCGGCCTGCGCACCGCCGGAGATGCGCGTCGTCGAGATCGTGGTCGGCGCGCTCTGCGTCGCCGGCGCCGACGCGCACGCCGCGGCGATCGGAAGCACGAGAAGGATCGGGAAGCGGCGCATCGTTGCTCCTGGTGTCGGGACTGGAAAGCCGATGCGCAATTCTGGCGCGGGCCGGGCGGCGCCGGAAGAGCGCCTGGACGCGGGTGACGTCGGAGGCCAGGGGTCAGGGATCGGCGCGCGGTATGGGCATTGCTCTTCCTGCTCCCCGCGAGACAATCATCCAGGAGAATCCAGATGCGAGAGAGCGAGAAGAACGTCGGCCGCGCAGACCACAATCCGTCGCAGCGGAACGACGAGCAGGGTGAGCATCAGACCGTCGGCGACAGCGCGGCACAGCGTGCGCATGGCGCGCACGGCCGCGGCACGCGCGGTCAGGAGGAGAGGATCGACCCGTCCTCGCCCGCGCCCGACAGCGCCAAGGGCACCGACCGCGGCGGCAGCGCCGGCTGGGGAAGCGAAGGATCCGGCGGATCGACGATCGACAAGACATCAGGGGAGTGAGGTGAGTAAGGAGAGTAAGGGGAGTAAGTAACTGCCATGTGGCAGTGCCTCACTCTTCCTTACTCTCCTTACTCTCCTTACTCCTGCTCCCAGTCCGTCAGCGCCGCGACGACCAGCGTCATCGCGGTCAGGCCGAAGCAGAGATTGCGCGCGGCCTTGTTCTCGGCGAAGCCGAGGACCCAGGGGAGCGCGGGGAGCACCGCGGCGATCGCGAGCTCCGCGGCGCCGTGCGCCTTGAAGGGCACCTTCCGCTTCACGGCGAGCGGGTAGTCGGTCACCGACGAAAGACCCGTGTAGCCCGCGGCGAGCGACTCGAAGAGCCGCGTCGCGCTCTTCGGCATGTCGAAGACGGCGGGCGCGGCGGCGACCGCGGCCGAGGTCGTGTAGTCGAGGACTCCGTGAATACGAGGGCTGATCGGCTTCCGCATGGTGCGACTCTCTTCTGAAGGTGGAGTCGTCCCCAATGCGAAAGACGTTCCCACGCGACGCGCGGGGATCAGTAGCCGTCCACCGTGAGGCGGAAGGATCCGTACGGATGCGCCGTCGGCGCGGCGCGATACTCGGGACCGCGCAGCACGGCGCGATACTCGATCGCGTAGCGTCGCCAGCGTGCCCCCGTCGCGATCTCGCCCTCCGCCACGAAGGGACGGCGCGTCGCCGCCTCGCCCTGCTTCCATCCCTCGACGAGCGCGCTGCGCAGCACGGCGTCTTCACGCACGCCGACGCGCACGAACATGCGCGGCGGGTGCGCCGCGTCGGGGGTCGCCGGGCTCCAGGGCGCGGCACCACGCGACGCGAGCTCGACGTCGCCTCCGGTGGAGACCGCGGTGAGCGCGTTGCCCGCGGCCGCGCTCCACTCCAGGTGCGCGGCGATGCTCCGCGTGCCGGAGGCGAGCCGCTCGAAGCGGCGCGTCTCGCCGTAACGCGCACCAAGTGTCGCGCGCCCCGCGAGCTGATGGCGCCAACCGAGCTGCGGCCCCGTGCGCACGAGACGATGGATGTCCATCTGCGCGTCTTCGGCGAGCGAGGGCCGGCCGGTGACGCCGATGTCGATCGCGAGCGACCGGATGACCCGGGGAGCGACGCGATGCGCGCTCGCGCTGACGCCGAGCCATCCCGCGTACGGCCGCTCACCGGCGACGGGCAGCACACCGTCGCGGCGTGGCGTGTAGATGTCCTGCGTCAGCAGCAGTCCGGTCATGACGCAGCCGCTCGCGCGCGCCTCGGTCGCGCGGCAGGACGATTCGCCGCCGAGCACACGTGCGAGCGACGCCGGCGCCGACGCCCACGCAACGCCAGCCCGAGTGCCGTGCGTGTAGTCGTAGTCCGGCGGCACGCCGCGGCCGCGGAGGAGAAAGAGATCGTTCTCGGCCACCGTCTCGACGGCGCGCGAGGCGCCGAGCGATTGCGCGCTAAGTGCGCGTGCGATGCCGCCGATGAGCAGGAGCGTTGGGACGAAGCGACGCATGCCGGTGTCACCAGTCCCCCCGCCGCTCGCCGCGGAGGTACGCCGCGGCGAGGGGGAAGGCGATTCCGCCATTGCCGATCCCGAGGCCGGCGAAGAAGGCCATCTTCCCGAAGGCGATGTCGGTCGTGTGGAAGCTCCACGCCACGCAGAATATCCCGATCGCGCCCCAGAACACGCAGAGCGCCGCCGAGCGGAGAAGGTCGCGGAAGCGCACACGGTCGGCATCGTCAGCTGCTTCCATTGCCCGCTGCGCCATCGCGTCGAGGATCTCCTGTGCGGGCATCAGCGACTCCCTCAATCCGCGCGGCGCGAGCGCGTCGGACGGTCGAAGAGATCGCGGAAGTCGTAGATCCCCGCAACCTCGTCCAGCTCCTCCAGGGTCGCCATCGAGGCGAGGGCGTTGGCGCCCACCCACCGCATCACGCGGTCGTGCTGCTCGAGGAACCAGGTCTTGAGCGGCTCGAGCGCGACGTCGCGCAGCTGTGGGTAGGACAGCGCCTGGAGGATCACCTCGTAGAGCCGACGGTCGTGCGGCTCGCGGAGGTGACGCACTAGGATCGGAACGACCCGTGCGGGAGGCGCGTCACCGTCGATGAAGTCGTAGATCGATGTGATCTCGACGCCGGCGGCGGCGAGCTCGGTGCGCAGCGGCAGCTCGTGCTCGGCGATCTCCGCCGATCGTCGCGCACGAGGAGACGCGAGCTCGTCCTGGGGTGCGCGGTACTCCGTCTCCGCCGGCGGGCCGGCGGGCGCGGCCGGTGCTCCGTCCATGTCGTTGTCTCGCATTGCCAGGCCTCCGGGAGATGCCTAACGTCCGTCGTTCGTCGCCCGCGCGCACGATGCGACGCGGGTCGTTCCGTCCGTCACGAGGAGCAAAGCACGCATGAACTGGCTCGCGGATCCCGACGCCTGGATCGGTCTCCTCACGCTCACCGTGCTGGAGATCGTCCTCGGGATCGACAACATCATCTTCCTTTCGATCCTCAGTGGCAAGCTGCCCGTGGCGGAACAGGGGAAGGCGCGTCGCTACGGCCTGCTCGGCGCCTTCGTCAGCCGCCTGCTCCTCCTCCTCGGCATCGCCTGGATCGTCCGCCTGACGCGCCCTCTCTTCACGGTGCTCGACCACGGAGTCTCGGGACGCGATCTGATCCTGATCATCGGTGGTCTCTTCCTCATCGGCAAGGCGACCGTCGAGATACATGGGAAGCTCGAGGGGAAGCTCGAGGGCGAGGAGCATGGCGACGCCGGCGCGGCGACGCGTACCGCGCGCTCGCTGGCGAGGGTCGTCGCGCAGATCATGCTCGTCGACATCGTCTTCTCGCTCGACTCGGTGATCACCGCCGTCGGCATGGTGGACGAGGTATCGCTGATGATCACCGCCAACGTCATCGCGCTCGGCATCATGCTCGCCGCCGCGGGCCCGATCAGCGCCTTCGTCGACCGTCACCCGACGGTGAAGATGCTCGCCCTCTCCTTTCTCGTCCTCATCGGCACCAACCTCGTCGCCGAAGGCTTCGGCGTCCACATCCCGAAGGGCTACACCTACTTCGCGATGGGCTTCGCCGTGGTGGTCGAGATGCTGAACCATCGCTTGCGCAGGCGCCCGGCGCGCGGCCCCTACCGGTTGTACTTCACCTGAAGCTTCGGCTCGGGCTGGACGGTGCAGACGCCGTCGCGCGA
>JABFXM010000114.1 GCA_013361745.1 Gemmatimonadaceae bacterium
GTCCGGCGCAAGCCCTCCTCGAGGGAGATCTGCGGCTCCCAGCCTAAGACCTCGCGGAGCTTCGTGTTGTCCGAGTTCCGCCCCCGCACGCCCTGTGGTGCACTCAGGTTGTGCTCGCGGTGGATCGTCTTCCCCGCGATGCGGGCCACCATGTCGACCAGCTCGTTGATCGTCACCATCCGGTCCTGCCCCAGGTTCAGGGGGTGCGGATAGTCCGAGCGCATCAGGCGGTGGATCCCCTCGACCGTGTCCTCGACGAAGCAGTAGCTCCGGGTCTGCTCCCCGTCGCCCCAGACCTCGATTGTGCCGCCGTCCGTCGCCAGGGCGATCTTGCGGCAGATCGCCGCCGGGCTCTTCTCCCGCCCGCCGTCATAGGTGCCGAGGGGGCCGAAGATGTTGTGGAAGCGGACGATCCGGGTCTCGAGGCCAAAGTCCTCGCGGTAGTGCCGGCACTGGCGCTCGGTGAAGAGCTTCTCCCACCCGTAGCCGTCCTCGGCGTCCGCCGGATAGGCGTCCTCCTCCTTCAGGGGCGTGACGTCGGCACTCTTCTGGAGATAGCCGGGATAGATGCAGGCCGAGGAGGTGAAGAGGTAGCGCGTGGCGCCGTTGACCCGCGCGGCTTCGAGCATGTGGAGGTTGATCAGCGCCGAGTCGCGCATGATGACCGCCTTGTTGTGCTCGATGAAGCCGATCCCGCCCATCTCGGCGGCGAGGCCGTAGACCTCGTCGATGCCGCGCGTCGCGAGGAGGCAGTTGTCGAACTTGCGGAGGTCGAGGACCTCGAACTCGTCCGCCGCCGAGGCGCCGTACTCGGGGAGCTTCTTGTCCACGCCGCGGACCCAGTAGCCCTTCCCCTTCAGGTACTGCACCAGGTGATGCCCGATGAACCCGCCCGCCCCGGTGACCAGGACACGCGTCTGCCGCTGATTATCACTCATGACTGGATTTCGTAGGGTCGCAGGAAAAGCGCGAGGAAAAGCGCGAATGATGGAGTACCCGGGTCGCGTGCAAAGGGTGCGCCCGGTGGCTCAGCGATACAGCTGGGGTAGAAAACGATGAAGCCCCTTCTCGCGAAGGGGCTTCGACCGTCCCGGCATGCGTGCGGTGTTCGCCCCCCGACGAAGCACCGACGCACGCACGGATCCTTCACCTTCCGCCCACCTGGTCGCTACCCGACCTGGGGCTTGTCGGTAGTTTTTCTGATTGCAAAGTGCGGGCCATTCCCTGCGGCGGAGCCCGCCGCTCACGCGACCGCGGGCCGGCGCGCCGGCACCCGCCGGATCATCGTGTCGTTCACGACGATCACGTCCATCCGCGTGCGAAGGAAGCAGTCCAGCGCCTGCGCCGGCGTCTCGACGATCGGCTCGTTCTCGTTGAAGCTCGTGTTGAGCACGATCGGCACCCCGCTCAGCTTCTCGAACTCCTTGATCAGCCGGTAGTACTTCGGGTTGGTCGTCGGGCTCACCGTCTGCAGCCGCCCGCTCCCGTCGACGTGCGTCACCGCGGGGATGACCGCCCGCTTCTCCGGCTTCACCGGATAGACCTGGAGCATGAAGGGGTCGTGCACCGCGCCCTCGAAGTACTGGTCGAGCGCCTCGAGCGCGACCGACGGCGCGAAGGGACGGAACTTCTCGCGGAACTTGATCTTCGTGTTGATCAGCTCGCGCATGTCGGCGCGACGCGGGTCGGCGACGATGCTGCGGTTGCCTAACGCGCGGGCACCCCACTCCATCCGCCCCTGGTACCAGCCGACGACGAGGCCATCCGCGATCGCCTTCGCGGTCGCCTTCGCGGTCTCGTCCGGCGACTCGAAGTGCTCGACCTCGTACTCCCACTGCTCGTCGTCGCGCTTCTCGAGGATCGGGAAGATCTCCTCCTCGGTGTGCGAGGGACCCCAGTAGCCGTGTTCCATCACGAAGCCGCGGCTTCCCTTCAGCTCCTGGTTCCACACCCAGTACGCGGCGCCGAGCGCGGTGCCATTGTCCGCCGACGCGGGCTGCACGTAGAGGTGCGTGAAGGGTGTGTTGGTGCGGACCTTCCCGTTCGCGACCGAGTTCATCGCGCAGCCGCCGGCGAGGGCGAGCCGCGGGTTCTTCGTCCGCTCGTACAGCCCGTTGAGGATGTGGAAGGCGCAGTTCTCGTAGACGACCTGCAGCGAGTGCGCCATGTCCTCGTGCATCGGCTCGAGCGCATCGCTCGGCTGCCGCGCCGGCCCGAGCAGTTTCTCCAGCTCCGGCGTGAAGACCTTGCCTAACGTCGGATAGCCCTCGTCCCACTCCATCTCGACGCCCTCGTTCCAGTGACGGAAGTAGTCGAGCTCGAGCTCGAACAGTCCGTCGCTGGTAAGTCGCACGAGCTGCGAGATCGGCTCGACGTACTTCGGCTTTCCGTACGGGGCGAGTCCCATGACCTTGAACTCGTCGCCGAAGCCGTAGAAGCCGAGGTACTGCGTGATCGCGGTGTAGAGCATCCCCAGCGAGTGCGGGAAGTACACCTTGTCGATCACCTCGATCTGGTTCCCGGTGCCGAGCCCGAGCGAGGTGCTGACGAAGTCGCCGAAGCCGTCGATGGCGCAGACCGAGGCGTCGTTGAAGGGCGAGACGAAGAAGCTGCTCGCCATGTGCGCCGGGTGGTGCTCGACATAGTGCACCTTCGGCAGGTCGTCCGCCGGGACGCCTAACGCCTGGGCGAGCGGGCCGTGGAGGTCGCGGACCTTCCGCGCGTTCTTGACGCGGTCGAGGATCAGCCTGAGGTCGGGGCGCTTCTGGAGCGCGAAGAGACCCTTCTTGACGAGGTTGGCTTTCGGGTCGCGGCTGATCGCGACGTGCGAGACGTCGGCGCCGGTGATCCCGGCCATCTCGAGGACTTTCTTCACGGAGAGCGTCGGGAACCCCGCCCAGTGCTTGATGCGCCGGAAGCGCTCCTCCTCGACGGCGGCGACGAGCTGGCCGTCCTTGAGCAGCGCCGCGGAGACGTCGGCGTGGTAGGCGTTGATCCCGAGGATGTACGTCGGCTTCATGAGAAATGAATGACTAGAAACGAATCGCGCGCGCGTGCCCATGAGGCGCGCGCGGCTGGTTCAGACCGCCAGTGGGATGGTCAAGTTTCGTGCCCGGGAAGGCACGTTCGAGAATGGGAAGCAGCCGCTCACGAAAGTGCTCGTAGGTGAAGCGCGACTCGAAGCGGCGGCGGCCGGCGGCGCCCATCTTCGCGCGAAGAGCCGGATCGCCCAGCAGCGCGACGAGCGCCCCCACGAGCTCGCGTGGCTCGTCCCTGTTCACGATGAACCCGGATTCACCGTCGGCGATCACCTCGCTCGCGGCGTCGAGCGTCGAGCCGATGCACGGCACTCCGTTGCGCATCGCCTCGAGATAGACGAGGCCGAACCCCTCGCGAGCGCTGGGCATCGCGTAGACGGCGACCCTCGTGAAGAGCGCCGCGAGCGTCGCCTCGCTCACGTAATCCGCGAAGATCACCGCGTCGCCGACGCCGAGCGCGTCTGCCTTTTCCCGCAGACGACCGATGTCGTCCCCCCATCCGGCGACGATGAGCTGCGCGTCCGGTATCGCGGCGCGCACGGCGGGCCACGCATCGATGAGATGATCGTGACCCTTGTAGCGTTCGTCGGCCATGATCCGCCCGACGATCAGCGCCGTCGGGCGCGAACACTTCGCCAGCAGCTCGGCGTCCGGAACCCCCGCCACCGCCTCGCGGTCGGAGAGCCCGAGCGGGCATGGGACGACGTGAACGCGCGGACCGTGCGCTTCTTCCACCCGGCGGGCCGTATACGCCGAATTGGAGATGACGACGGCGGCGTCGGCGAGAGTGCGCAGTCGGCTCTCGTCGAGCCCCGGGTCCCACGCTTCGACGTCGTGCACGAAAACCCCGTACGGAACCCGCAGCACGGCGGGGATCGCGCGCTGCGCGCGCGCGACACCGACATGGTTGAAGAGCATCCAGTCGACCCGACGCGTCACCTGCGCGCCGACGAGGCGCAGCGCGAAGCGCGCCCGCGCCGCCGGGCCGGCGGTATCGCGCCGCTCCACTCCGAGTTCGGCGATCCATGGATCGGTGCCGGAATCACGAAGCGCACGCAGGATCAGCCGCCCGACGTATGCGATCCCGCCCGCGTTCTGAGCGAGGCTGATGACACCGAGACCGGGTCGCGAAACCGAAGCCGCCATGTCAGGTTCCCGACCGGGCGCGCGCGAGATCGTACATGTCGCGAAGCTTCGCCCCGACCGAATCGAGGGTGAAGAGCGATCGGGCGATTGCCGCGCCCTGCGAGGCGCAGCGCTCCCGCAGCGGCGCGTCCGCGAGCACGCCGATGATCCCGCTCGCCAGTGCCCGGGCATCGCGGGGGACGACCGCACCCAGCCGATTCTCCTCCACCACCCCCGACAGCTGCACCTCGGGACTCACCACCGCGGGCAGTCCCGCGGCGATCGCCTCGAGCACCGCGACCCCGAAGTTCTCGTGGTAGGAGGGAAGCACGAAGACGTCGGCGTTCGCGAGCAGGCGCGCCTTCTCGCTCCCGGTCACGAATCCCGTGAACTGAACCGAGCCATCGGTCGCGCGCTGCGCCGCCCGCGCCTTCAGCGCCCGTTCATAGCCGGGCTCTCCCGCCCCCGCGATAACGAGCCGCGCCGCGGGCCGAGTCGCGCGCACCGCGGGCCACGCGTCGAGCAGGGTCTCGAGCCCCTTGATCGGATGGAGCCGCGAGAGGAAGAGGATGGTCGGCGATCGCGATGCATCGAGCGCCCGGTGGGCGCCGTCACCGTCGGCGAGATCATCGGCTACCCAGGGCGGCGGGACG
>JABFXM010000057.1 GCA_013361745.1 Gemmatimonadaceae bacterium
CTGTACGCCATCCATCAAGGGCGCGTAGCCGACGCGCTCGCGCACGGCGCGCGAATCGTCCCCCTGACCGTCGCCGACCCGGTGGCGTACCAGCAGCGCGAGGAGCAGTCCTCGATCTCGAACGCGCTTTCCTGCGGCTACTGGAGTCGCCGCGGGGAGCAGCTCGTGCTCACCTGGAAGGGCGCGTTCCTCAGCGCGTGGCGCCTGCTCCCGCCGTGGAAGCAGCTCGTCGCGCGACGCGACGAGCGGCTCGCCGCCCGATTCGCGCGCGCGTGAGCGTTGCCTTCGTGATCATCTTCGTGCGAGCGGAGCGTCGATGATTCCCACGCTCGCTCTGGCTCCGCCCTGCGTCCTCGGCTTCGTACATCATCCGGCTCGCGTGCGAGAGCTCGATCAGCCGCGCCGCCTGACCCGCGGCGTCACTCCTCGGCGGTGACGTTGTCCCGGCGCGCGATGTCGCTGATCCCCTTCACGCGCCGTACCGCGCGCATGATCTTCTCCAGGTGCGCGAGGTTCTCGACCTCGACGAGCATCGACCCGACCGCCTTCGAGTCGATGGCCTTCAGCTCCATCGCGCGGATGTCGGTGCCGGTCGCGCTCACGGCGGCGGCCACGTCGGCGTAGAGCCCGCGGCGGTCGTTCCCCTCGAGGAGGAGGCGCACGGTGAAGCGCTCCCCTTCCCGCTCCTTCCACTCGATCTCGAGGCGGCGCTCGGGCTCGTGCTCGAGGAGGAGCAGGTTCGGGCAGTCGGCGCGGTGGATGCTCACGCCGCGCCCGCGGGTGACGTAGCCGGTGACGGCGTCGCCAGGCACCGGCTGGCAACACTGGGCGTAGCGCACCATCAGTCCGTCCACGCCCTGGATGCGGACGCCGCGCGGAACGCCACGCACCCGATCGACGATGCGGTCGACGATCCCCTGCTCGGGCGGGGCCTGATGCGCCGCCGCGACGTCGGGGTAGAGCGACCGGAGCACCCGCGCGACGTCGACGTCGCCCTGGCCGAGCGACGCCATGAGGTGCGTCGCGTCGGTGAGGCCGAGCTCGTGCGCGACCCTGCCTAACGCGTCGTCGTCCGGGCGGCCGAGCTTGCGCCGCCGCACCTCGCGATCGAGCATCTCCTGACCGAGCTTCGTCGAGGACGTGTGCTCCTCGTGGCGCAGCCACTGGCGGATCTTGTGGCGTGCCCGCCCCGTGCGCACGTGCGCGAGCCAGTCGCGGCTCGCCTTCTTCGACGGGCTGCGCAGGATCTCGACCGTGTCCGAGTTCTTCAGCTCGCGCGACAGGGGCGCGATGCGCCCGTTGATCTTCGTGCCGGCGATGTGCAGCCCGAGCTCCGTGTGCACGGCGAAGGCGAAGTCGATCGCCGTCGCGCCCTTCGGGAGCTGGATGACGTCGCCCGTCGGCGTGAAGACGAAGATCTCGTCCTGGTAGAGGTCGAGCTTGAGGAACTCGAGGAACTCGTCGGGGGTCTTCGCGTCGAGCTGGAGCTCGAGCACCTGCCGGAACCAGGTCAGGTGCCGGTCGAGCTCATCGGAGCTCTTGTCGGTGCCCTTGTACAGCCAGTGCGCGGCGATGCCGTATTCCGCCGTGCGGTGCATCTCGCGCGTGCGGATCTGGATCTCGAAGAGATGCCGGCCGGGCCCGAAGATGGTCGTGTGCAGCGACTGGTAGCCGTTCGACTTCGGCTGCGCGATGTAGTCCTTGATGCGCTCCTGCACCGCCGTCCACCCGTCGTGGATGACGCCTAACGCGTGGTAGCAGTCGGGCACGGTGTCGACGAGCACGCGGATCGCGAGCAGGTCGAAGATCTCCTCGTACGGCTTGTCGCGCTGCTTCATCTTCTTGTAGATCGACCAGAGGTGCTTCGGCCGACCCGTGACCTCGACGTTCCGGATCCCGGCGCGCCGCAGCTCCGCCTCGAGCGGCTCGCGGAGCATCGCGATGAGCTTCTCGCGCTCGCCGCGCTTCTGGGCGACGAGCTTCGCCAGCTTCTTGTACTCGTCGGTCTCGATGTGCTTGAAGGCGAGATCCTCGAGCTCCCAGCGGACGCGCGCCATGCCGAAGCGGTGCGCGAGCGGCGCGTAGAGATCCCGCGTCTCCTGCGCGATGCGCTGCCGCTTCTCCGGCGCGAGGTGCTCGAGCGTCCGCATGTTGTGCAGGCGGTCGGCGAGCTTGATGAGGATGACGCGCGCGTCCTTCGCGATCGAGAGGAGCAGCTTGCGGTAGTTCTCGACCTGCCGCTCCTGCGAGGAGCCGAAGGGCAGACTCGCGATCTTGGTCAGCCCGTCGACGATGCTCGCGATCTCGCGGCCGAACTCGCGCTCGACGTCCTCGACGGTGACGCTGGTGTCCTCGACGACGTCGTGGATCAGCCCACTCGCGACCGTGACGGTGTCGAGCTGCAGCTCGGCGAGGATCTTCGCGACCTCGACGCAATGCGACACGTACGGCTCGCCAGACTTGCGCGTCTGCCCCGCGTGCGCGCGCTCGCTGAAGCGGTAGGCGCGCGTCAGCAGGTCGCGGTCGAGCCGGTCGGGGATCGCGCTGACGGACCCCCAACCCGGGATCACCAGCTCTTTCGCCGGCGCGGTCACAGGAGGCCCGCCTGCGCGAAGCTCGTATATCGGCCGCGGCCGATGATCACGTGGTCGTGCACCGGGATGTCGAGGAGCCGCCCGGCGGCGACGAGCTGCTCGGTCACGAGGCGGTCGTCGCTCGACGGGGTCGGATCGCCGCTCGGATGGTTGTGGACGAGAATGATCGCCGCCGCCCGCTCGGCGATCGCCTCCCGGAAGACCTCGCGCGGGTGCACGAGCGAGGAGTTGAGGATCCCGCGCGTGACGGTGACGTCGCGTTCAAGGCGATGTTGAGCGTCGAGCACGGCCACGTGAAACTCCTCCACGGGTAAGTCCTCCAGTCGCGGCGCGAAGACCGCGTGGACGTCGGCGGGCGACCGCACCGGTGCGCCCTCGTCCCGCAGCTCGACCGCCATCCGTCGCCCGAGCTCGAGCGCGGCATGCAGCGCGACCGCGCGAGCGGCGCCGATCCCGGCGTGCGTCGTCAGCGACGCCACCGGTTGCGCGGCGATCCTGCGCAGCGATCCGCCGGACGAGGCAAGCACGTCCTGCGCCATGCCCAGCGCCGACCGTCCGCGGCTGCCGCTGCCGAACACGATCGCCAGGAGCTCCCCCGCGCTCAGCGCCTGGGCACCGAGGTGTTTCAGCCGCTCTCGCGGCCGTTCGAAGCGAGGGAGCTCTCGTAGTGATAACGATCGGGGCACGCACGCTCAAGGCGGAAGTTCTAGAAGGCGGTCACAAAAGTGATACCGCATCACGGATGCTTCGGGCCGACAACATAGGGGCTTGGCGCTCACTCTCATCATCACGCACTCGCGCACGAGAGCGAAATCGCCGCGCGTGACAGCCGGCCGCTGAACGGCGTCTGCTATGACGAATGCGTGTTTCCCGCCTCTCCGAGACCCTCGTGAAGCCGACGGACGCGAGGCGCACCCACCTCCCGCGCCTCGACGGCGTGCGCGGATGCGCCATCCTCCTGGTGATCTTGAGTCACGTGGCGGGCCCCGTCACTCCACTCGGCACGCTCGATCGGGTAACCGTGACGGTTTTCGGCGCCGGTTGGATCGGCGTCGATCTGTTCTTCGTACTCTCCGGCTTCCTGATCAGCGGCATTCTGCTGGACTCGCGCGACGACCCGCGCTACCTGGGGACCTTTTTCGCCCGTCGAGCGCTGCGCATCCTGCCGCCGTATGTGCTTTTCCTCATCGGTCTCACGGTCGCGACCGCCTGGCTGCGTCCCACACCGGCGTGGGACGGCTGGCTGGCGTCCCTCCCGTGGCATCTCACCTACCTGACGAATCTTCTCGTCGCGCTCCACGGGTGGAACGCGGCGGCGATGCAGAGCGGCCATCTCTGGTCGCTCGCGGTTGAAGACCAGTTCTACCTCACCTGGCCGTTCGTCGTACGTGTGGGCGGCACGCGACGGCTGCGCGCGTGGATCGAGCGCTCGCTGCTCTACCTGCCGGCCCTGCGCGGACTTGCACTCGCCGCCGGAGCGGTGACGGTCGTCGTCCATGCGCTGACGCCGTTCCGCTTCGACTCACTCATCGCGGGGGCACTTCTCGCAATCGCGGTTCGCTCGGACGATGAACGCCTGCGGCGGCAGCTCCGGCGCGCAGGCTACTGCGCGGCGGCGGCGCTCCTGGTGATCGTCGCCGCGCGACGGGGACTGCCCTACAATGATCCCTGGGTGCAGACACTCGGCTACAGCGCTCTGGCGATACTATTTGCGTCGCTCATCGAGAGTCTGCTCCGCGACGGCGACCGATCGCTCGGCGGGCGTGTCTTCGGCAGCAGAGTGCTCCGCTCCTTCGGGCGGTACAGCTACGCCATCTATCTCTTTCATGCGCCCTTGCTCCTCGTTGCCGACCACCTCGGGTGGGCGCGCGACGCCCTTCCGGCAGTTGGCGGGAGTCGCACTCCAGCGCTCCTCATCTACAGCGCGATGTTCAGCGCGGGGATGTGGCTGGTCGGCCTCGCGAGCTGGTGGGCGTACGAGCGGCGCTTCCTCGCGCTGAAACGGCATTTCCGCTACGAACGTGATACGCGGACGCTACCAGAGCAGGTTCCGCGACCCCAGGCCGCCTGATCGCGGGCCGCGAGGGAAAATCGAGCGGGCCGCGTCCGGATGGACGCGGCCCGCTCTGCCGTGCGTGAGCCCGCGCGCTCAGGCGCGCGCGCCGTGGCACTTCTTGAACTTCTTCCCGGATCCGCACGGGCACGGATCGTTGCGTCCGAC
>JABFXM010000413.1 GCA_013361745.1 Gemmatimonadaceae bacterium
TGGATCCGCGGCCTGCACGAGCCGACGGGACTCGCGTCTGGCGACGGGGTCATGTACGTCGCCGATGCGGACGCGCACCGGATCGCCGTGGTCGACGAAGCGACGGGCGCGCTCACCGCCCTCGAGATCGAGTGGCCGGCCGACGCGGCCGACCGTTAGGCATCAGGCGGGTTCGGTGGTCGCGATCGCCATGTTCTCACGGACGTGCGCCGGGTCGCGCATGCCGACGAGGGCGGTCGTCACTCCCGGGGCGCCCCGCACGAAGGCGAGCGCCCGCTGTGCATCGGTGTCGAAGCGCGGGAGCGCGTCGCGGACGGCGGCGGGAAGCGAGCGCGCGAGGGACGCCTGCATCAGCGACGCGCTCGCGACGACGGTGATGCCGAGCTCCATCGCCGCCTCGATGAACGTCCGCGCGCGACCACCCACGAGCTGCGTCTGGGCGCGGAGCGCCTCGCTCATCGCGAGGTTCACGGGGAGCTGCACCACGCGGAAGTGGTGCGCGTCGCCCGCGACCTCGCGGGCGACGGCGACCAGCTCCTCGAGCGACAGATGGTCGCGCGCGTCCGGCGCGACGCGGAAGCCGTTCCATGTCGCACAGCCGAAGACGCCGATGTCTCCCGCCTCGACGCGCGCCTCGAGCGCCTCGAAGGCACGCACCATCCGGCGGCGAAACATCTCGCTGCCGAGGGCGGGAAGCTCCTGCTCCGGATTGTGGACGTAGTAGTAGTCGATCGAATCGACACCGAGGTTGGCCCGGCTCCGCGTGATCTGATCGGTGAGGAAGGACGGGGCGAGACAATGTCCGCCACCGACGACGTCCTCGCGGCGCATCACGCCCCGATCGAAGTACTCACGATCGAGCATCGCGTTGTAATGCTCGCGCGAGTCGGGGACCGCGCCGTCGAGCGGGACGTAGCCGCCCTTCGTGCAGACCAGCAGCTCGTCGCGCTGCACGGTTCCCTTCGCGAGGAGCGCGGCGAGCGCGCGGCCGATCAGACGCTCCGAACGCTGGCAGCGGTAGTTGATCGCGCTGTCGATGACGTTCACGCCCGCGTCGACGGCCGCGCGGACCGCGCGCTCGTAGCGCGCATCCTCGCGGTCATCGCATTCCCCCAGATACGTTCCGATCCCGATCGACGACACGAGCAGGTCACCAGCGGCGCGGCGATAGAAGTCCGCGACTCGCGTCGGCGCGAAGCGTGCGGCGAAACGCGCGGTCCCTTCGAGCGTCGCGCGCGCGCGATCGTCACGAGCCGCCGTCTCGCGGCTCGAGCCTGTCGGCGCTCGGAGTGGTCCGCCGTGCTTCGTTCGGTATTCATCATGCGAGGGAGACGCTACGAGGGATCGGCGGCGCGGGCAAGGGCCGCCTGCCGAACACTTCCGTTGGTCGCTCCGCCCGTCCAACGTTCCCACATCCGGCGCGCTCTGACGACCGTCGCACCCGCCGCGCTCGATCACACTCAGGTCAGGTGTACTCCGTGAGACACGTACTTCCCGCCGCGCTTCTCCTCGCCGCGGCGGCCTGCAGCCGCAACACGCCGCAGGTCGTCAGGCCCGTCCCCGTCGACACGGCGCGCGTCGTCGTCGAGCCGACGCGCCGGCAACGATCGTTCGAGACGACCGCGGACGACCCCTTCACTCGAATCGACAGGATGGACTGGCCCGGCCCGAACCGCTATCGCTCGGCGAACGGAGCGCCCGGACCGGACTACTGGCAGCAGCGCGCGGACTACAGCATCACGGGAGCGCTCGATACCGCGAGCCGCTCGGTGAGCGGGACGGTGACGATCCGCTACACGAACAATTCGCCCGACACGCTCCGCTTCGTCTGGCTGCAGGTCGACCAGAACCTCTATCGCCCGGGGAGCAAGGGCTCGGTCATCAATCCCGCCGACAGCCGCTGGGGAGCGCGCAACTTCGAGGGAGGCTACGCGATCCAGCATCTCACGGTCGACGGCAGGCCACAGACGCCGAAGGTCGACGACACGATGATGCGTGTCGACCTCGACAAGCCGATCGCGCCGCGCGGCGGCACCGCGACGATCGCCATGGACTTCTCGTTCAACGTTCCCGAACACGGCTCCGACCGGATGGGGCGTGACGGCTCGCTCTACGAGATCGCGCAGTGGTATCCGCGCATGGCCGTCTACGACGATGTCCGCGGCTGGAATACCGATCCCTATCTCGGCCAGGGCGAGTTCTACCTCGAGTACGGGGACTTCGAATATGCCGTCACCGTGCCCGCCGGCTACACCGTCGCCGGCAGCGGTCTTCTGCAGAACGCGAGCGACGTCCTGAGCGCGACGGAGCGGCAGCGGCTCGCGCAGGCCGCGACCTCGACGACGGTCGTGCCGATCATCACCGCGAGCGAAGCGGCGCCGAAGCCCGTCGCCGGAACGAAGACGTGGCGCTTCCGCGCGCAGAACGTTCACGACGTGGCCTGGGCGGCGGCTCCCGACATGCGCTGGGATGCCGTGAGCACCGGGCCGATCGCGAACAACGAGAAAGGTGTTCTCTGCCAGGCCTACTACGTCTGGCCACGCGCAGGCCGCGGATGGGAAGATGCCGCGGAAAACACGCAGTGGACGATCCGCACCTACTCGTCGCTCTTCTATCCCTTCCCATACCCGCAGGCCTCGTCGGTCGCCGGACCCGTGGGTGGAATGGAATACCCGATGTTCGTCATGGTGCATACCGCGGCCAACGCCGAGGGCGCGTTCGGCACGATCGACCACGAGCACGGCCACGAGTGGTATCCGATGCTCGTCGGCAGCAACGAGCGACGCTATGCGTGGATGGACGAAGGGTTCAACACGTACATCAACACCTTCTCGAACGAGCTCCGCACGTCGACACCGGTCTGGCCGAGCTACCTGAGCAACTGGCGGCAGGTGCAGGAGCTCGGAATCGCCGCGCCCCTGATGACGCCTCCTGACCGGATCGATCGCAATGCGCTGGGCGCCGTCGGCTACCGGAAGCCAGCGGCCGTGATGCTCACGCTGCGCAACCACGTCGTCGGCGCCGAGGTCTTCGACCAGGCGTTCCGCGAGTACACGCGGCGCTGGGCGTTCAAGCATCCGACGCCTGCCGATTTCTTCCGCACCATCGAGAGCGTGAGCGGGGAGGATCTGTCGTGGTACTGGCGCGCGTTCTGGTACGGCAACGACGTGCTCGACCTCGCGGTGGAAGGCGTGTCGAACAGCACCACGGAAGGACAGACGACGGCATCGATCACCGTGCGGCGCAACACGTCGATTCCGTTTCCGCTCGAGATGCGCCTACGCCTTTCCGATGGCAGCACGCAGGACGTGCGCATCCCGGTGGAGATCTGGGGACCGAACGCGAGCGCGCGCGTGACGGCCGACGTACCGGTGCGCGCCAACGTCGTCGGCGTGCGGCTCTGGCCCGACGCGACGGTTCCGGATTGGGACGAAGCGAACGACACGTGGGGCAACGCACCGTCGCGCGACAACGTGGGACTCGTGACGCGTGGCGGCCTCAACACGTCAGTTCCGAGAGCGCAGTCGAACAGATAGTCTGCGTGCGGGTATGAACATGTAGCGCCGCTCGTGGACGAACGCCGACGGATGAGCCGTTGGCCTGGTCCCCGAGCGGCGCTACATTTCTTGCAGGACGGTCCCGCCGCTTTCGCGACGGGGCCGATCGTTTCGCCCCATCGTCGCGCACGCGGTCGGTCGGGTCACCATCGAGTACGAGGAGTCGAAGGAATGCCGGATTTCGGGAGCTGGGCGTCGCACTGGTGGAAGCCAGTGCTGTTCGTGATCGTCGCGGGACACATCACCAACGTGTGCGTCACACTGTTCCTCCATCGCGCGCAGACGCATCGCGGGGTGAAGATCCACTATCTCGCGGCGTTCCCGATGCGTGTCTGGCTCTGGCTGACCACGGCGATCGTGACCAAGGAGTGGGTCGCCTGCCATCGCAAGCACCACGCGTTCGCCGATCGCGACGGCGACCCGCACAGCCCGGTGATCGAGGGGCTGCGCAACATCGTCATCAAGGGCGCGTTCTACTACCGCAAGGCGGTGCGCCAGCCGGGAATGCTCGAGAAGTACGGAAAGGGAACGCCGGACGATCTCATCGAGCGCAAGCTGTTCACGCCTCTCAACTGGGTCGGCATCCTCGTGATGCTGCTGATCGACATCTGGCTGTTCGGCTTCTTCGTCGGCCCGGTCGTGTGGGGCGTGCAGATGATCTGGATCCCCTTCTGGGCGGCCGGCATCGTGAACGGGGTGGGGCATGCGCTCGGCTACCGCAACTTCGAGGTGAAGGACGAGAGCCGGAACATCTCGCCGATCGCGATCTGGCTCGGCGGCGAGGAGCTGCACAACAACCACCACGCCGATCCGCGCTCCGCGAAGTTCAAGGCGAAGTGGTACGAATTCGACATCGGGTGGCTCTACATCCGGCTGCTCTCTCTGCTCGGCCTCGCGAAGGTCGAGTACGCGAGAAACTGATGGCGGAGATCCGCTGCAGCCGCTGCGGGCAGACGCGCGAGGGGTTCGACCGTCCGCCCTTCCCGGGGGCGATCGGCGCGCGCATCCAGTCGCACATCTGCCGTGAGTGCTGGGCGCAGTGGCTGAAGCAGCAGACCATGCTCATCAACCACTACGGGCTGAACGTGATGGACCCGCAGGCCCGCGCATTCCTGACGAAGAACATGGAAGCCTTCCTGTTCAAGGCGGGGCAGGAAGAGGACGTCGATACGACGAAGAAGGGGACGATCAGCTGGTAGGGTCGCCCCGGCCGGGCTCCAGGACATCCCAGGGGGATCGACGCGCCG
>JABFXM010000025.1 GCA_013361745.1 Gemmatimonadaceae bacterium
GGCGTCTCCACCGGGAGACCGACGCCGATCGCCGCCGCCATCGGCTCGGCGACCATGAACACTTCCTTCGCGCCGGCGCCCATCGCGGAGTCGCGTACCGCGCGCTTCTCCACCTCGGTGATCCCGGAGGGGACGCACACGATGACGCGCGGCTTCACGCGGAAGAAATGGTTGTCGATGATCAGCTTGAGGAAGTAACGGAGCATCTTCTCCGTCACGTCGAAGTCGGCGATGACGCCGTCCTTCATCGGCCTAACGGCGATCACGCCTTCCGGCGTGCGGCCGAGCATTCGCTTCGCCTCGAGCCCCACGCCGAGGATGCGCTTCGTGTCGCGATCGATGGCGACGACGGACGGCTCGTTGAGGACGATCCCTTCGCCCTTGACGTAGACCAGCGTGTTCGCGGTACCGAGATCGACGCCGATCGCGTTCGCGGGAAAGAGAGAGCCTCGCTTGAAGAGCGGCCAGCGCATCAACATGCCTTGCTGTAGGAGGTGTGCGGCGGGAAATAGGACGGAAAGCTAGTGGCTGTTGCATATGACGAGCAAGCCGTTGGCTTGACACAACCTAGCTCGGCCCTGTAACCTCGCTCACATGCGTCGTCTCCCAACAACGATTGCCGTCGTCGATAGGCAACTCTGCGACGAGTGCGGGCTGTGCATGCCTCTCTGCCCGCCGATGGCGATCGAGATGCGGCGCGAGGGTCTGCTCGTCGACGCCGCGACGTGCACCGGCTGCACGAAGTGCATCGCGCCCTGCCCCGTCGGCGCGCTCTCCATGGTCGCCAACCCGCTGCTCGCCGTCGCCCTCAGCGCATGATCGAGGAGCGTTGCGACGTCCTCGTGGTCGGCGGCGGGCCGGCGGGGCTCGTCGCCGCGCGCGAAGCGTGTGCCGCCGACCCGGGGCTCGACGTCCTCGTGCTCGAGCGAGATCGGGCGGTCGGCGCCCCGGGGCGCTGCGGCGAGGGCGTCGGCTCGAAGGGCGTCTCCGAGTTCCTCGATCCGGCGGGGGCGAGCTGGATCTCCCGGCGCATCACGAAGGTCATCTTCTGGGCGCCCGACGGCACCGAGGTCCGCGTCGCCGAGGGAGACGTCGGCTACATCCTCGATCGCACCCGTTTCGAGCCGGCGCTCGCCGCGGAGGCGGGACGCGAAGGCGCCGAGCTGCGGACGGGCACCGAGGTCATCGCCCTCACGCGAGACGCCGCGGAGGCCTCGGGCTACCAGTGGATCGCGCGCGTCCGCGGCCCTCGTGGGGAGGGGTTCGTCCGCGCGCGCTTCGTGATCGGCGCCGACGGCGTCGAGAGCATGGTCGGCCGCTGGGCGGGGCTCGACACCCGCGTCCCCGCGCGCGACATGGAGAGCTGCGCGCAGTACGTCGTCTCGGGAATCGAGTTCGACCCCGACGCGATCTACCTCCACTTCGGCGACAAGGTCGCGCCCGGTGGCTACGCCTGGGTATTCCCGAAGGGGGTCGGCGTCGCGAACGTCGGGCTGGGGATCGTCGCGCTGAAGGGGGCTGGGCGTCCGGCGCGCGAATGGCTGCACTCGTACCTCGACGACTACTTCCCGACCGGGACGCGTACCGGGTACACGGTGGGTGGGGTGATCGTCCACACGACGGTGAAGCGTACCGTCGCCGACGGCCTGATTCCCTGCGGCGACGCGGCCCACATGATCAACCCGCTCTCGGGTGGCGGGATCGTCACCGGGATGAAAGCGGCACGGCTGGCCGGCCGCCACGCCGCCGCGGCCCTGGCGGCGCATGATACGAGCGCCTCGCGGCTCCAGCGCTACCACGAGGAGTGGATGTCGCTCCTCGGCGAGGACCACGAGCGCTTCTACAGAATCAAGGAAGCGTTGAACAAATTCGACGACGACTTCTACAACCGGCTCGCGCGGACCGTCAACGGCATCGCGCCCGACCGCCGCACGTTAGGCAGGGTCTTCGCCCAGGCGCTGATCCAGCACCCGTCGCTGCTGCCGGTGGCGGCGAGATACTTCGTGTGATGGGACCTGAAGGGCCGAAGGGCTTGATAACGACGGCGTCTGCTTCAGCTGATTGAACAGAAGGCACGAAGGCTTTGCTGAAGACTCTCGCTTTAGCTGATTGAACAGAAGGCACGAAGACACGAAGGGAGCTCATGAGAAGTTCTTCGTGCCTTCGTGCCCTCTGTTATCAGCAGCAAGGGAAAGCGTAGTCCGTCGGTGAACCACCGCCCACTCGCTCACCGGTAGCGCAGCTTCGCCACCACCAGCGCGCCGTTCAGGGCGACCATCCCGGCATTGGTGATCACGACGGGCCAGTCGTGGCGCAGTGCGCCGTAGAAGGCCCAGAGCGTTCCCGACGTGACGAGCAACGCGAACAACGCCATCGAGAGATCGCGCGTCTGCCGCGTGCGCCAGGTGCGGAGGACCTGCGGCAGGAAGGAGCCCACCGTGAGCGCGCCGGCGAAGAAACCGAGGTAGCGAAGGAGCTCGCCCGAGGCGATCGGCATGCTCACCGCACCGCCGCGATGCGCGGGAACTCGCCGCTCACCGAGAGACTGCCATCCCGGATCGTCAGCCAGTCGGTGCGGACGCGGTCCCACTCCTGGATCAGCAGCCCGCGCTTCTCGAACAGCGCGCGGATCTCGCTCGGCTCGAAGCGGCCGATCTCCTCCAGCACGGGCACGAGGACGCTCAGCGCATCGTCGCTGATGACCGTGCGCCGGGCGATCTGCGCGATGTGCCGGGCCTCCGACGCGGCTATCGTCAGTCCGTCGCCGCGGTTGACGTGCAGCATCACGTGGATGTCGGAGCTCCCGTCGCCGACGTAGACGACGCGCTCGCGCGGAACGCCGAGCCGGAAGCGCAGCTCGTCCACAGCCGCCACCTTCCCGTAGCCCGCTGGGACGCGGACGATGGAGTCCACTTCGCCCGACTGCTCGTCCCAGCCGAAGCGCGTCGCGACGATGCGGTCGGGGCTCACGATCCCCGAGAGCGCGGAGTGCACCACTTCCTCCGGCGCGGCGGAGACGACCCAGAAGTCGAAGCTGTAGCCGTCGATTCCTTCGCGCAGCATCTCCATGAGCAGAGGGATGTTGCGCTTCAGGCGGATCCGCCGCCCCGCCTCGATGAGATCCGTCGGACGCACGCGCCGGAAGTCCGGATCGTGACGGAGCAGATACGCGAGCTCGGCGCCCGACTGCACGAAGTTCAGCCGCGACAGCGCGTGCACGCGATCGAGGAAGCCGCTGATGCCGAGCATCTCGCTCAGCACGACGCCCGAGTCGTTGAAGCTCAGCGTCTGATCGAAGTCGCTCACCAACAGAAAATGTTTCCGCATCCGTCCTCTCCTGGAGCGCGGCCCGGTTCCGCGCCCCGCGAACGATCGTGCGAAAAGAAATCCGCCCTCGCGTTTCCGGTTGAACGCGAGGGCGGCCATGAAGAGCTAGGTACCCACGTCAACCTCGTCGCGCGCGCGACGGACGATTCGAGCGGCCGGCCATGGTGAGGCGGCAGTCGATCGCGTCGAACGTACGGAGGTCGAGGTTCGTGAGCATGATGATCAGTGCGACATGAAGGGTGTGCGCGGTCCGTCGCGCCTTTCTCAGGCTAGACGGTTCCGGCCGCGCTGTCAACGTCCGTGCGCAACGGAATCGTCACCATCCGACGTTCTGGGTGATCGCCTGGTTGGCGGCGAGCTCCGTGTTGGGAATCGGTTGCAGGAACTGGTACGCCGCGCGCGGGTGGCAGACGCCGTAGCTCGGGTAGGTGCTGTAGTAGCCCGTGTGCTTCACCGTGCTCGGGACGGCCCGGTTCATCACGGTGAGCCAGCGCCCCTCGCGGATGAGATCGAAGCGCGCCTGGAACTCGCCATACAGCTCGTGCGAGCGCTCCGTCCACACCGAGTCGCGGAATTGCGCCTGCGTCAGTCCGGGCGTGAGCTTCGGCAGCCCGGCGCGCGTGCGCACCGAGTCGATCGCCGCGTAGGCCTCCGCCGTCGGGCCGTTCACCTCGTTCGCGGCTTCGGCGTGCACGAGCAGCACGTCGGCGTAGCGGAGGATGATCGGGTTGTACGTGCCCGGATAGTTCGGGTCGAGATACTTCAGGCTGTAGAGCGGCTTCGACACGCCGACGAACGTCGTGACCGTGTCGGCATTGCCGATGGCGCCCGGCAGGAGCGTCACCTTGTGCGTCGGGTGCATGAACGAGGCGCCGCACTCGTCCCAGCCGCCGTCCCACGTCATCGAGTCGAAGGGGACGAGCCCCTTGGCCTTCAGCGTCTGGAGCGAGTCGTCATAGAGGACGAGCAGCGGATTCCTGCGCCAGTGATTGGTCTGCGTCCAGGAGAACGCGATGGCGACGTTGTGCTCGACGCGCTTGTCGGTCGAATCGAAGGTCTCGTAGAACTCGGGGCGCAGCTCCATGAAGCCGAGCCCGCATCCGCCGACCCGCGTGCAGTCGCCGATGGGCCCGAAGTACTGCGGGATCTGCGTCGAGTTGTTGGTGTTGCTGACTTCCTGGATCGAGAACAGGATCTCCGGATCCGAGTTCTGATCGCTCACGTTGAAGACGTCCATGTACCGCTGATCGAGCTGCACGCCGCCGACCGTGCGGACCATCCGCGCCGCCCAGAGCGCGGAGTCGTTGTAGATGGCCTCCTTTCCGTTGAGCGTCGTGGTGTCGACCGAGTGGCCGGCCATCTCGAGATACACCTTCGCGAGCAGGCCATACGCCGACGCCTTCGTCGGCAGCGCGCCGCCGTTGTAGGCGCCGTTGTACAGCTTCGGCAGCGAATCTCCCGCGGCCTTGAGGTCGGCGGTCACCTGTCCGTAGACCTGGGCGTACGACGCGCGAGGCATGTCGCCGAGGGTGGATTCCTGCTTGTACGGCGTCGTGCGGAGCGGGACGCCGCCGTAGCGCCGGACGAGGTCGAAGTAGGCGTAGGCGCGCCCGAACTTCGCCTGCGCGATGGCGACGCGCCGCGTGGCGCTGTCGATGCCCGCCGCGCCCGGGACCTGCGCGATGATGTCGTTCGCGCGGTGGATCGCCTGATAGTCCGCCGTCCAGACGTACGACGGCGACTGGTGGCCCGTCCACCCGCCGGACATCCAGTTCCAGCAGGTCATCTCGTTGTCGTCGCACATGATGGTCATGAAGGCGTCGAAGCCCCATGGCCCGGCAAGCGCCGCGTAGACGCCGTTGACCGCTGCGCGGGCGTCCGCCGCGCTGCGGTAGAAGCTCGTCGGATCGATGAAGGTCTGCGGCTTCTCGTCGAGATCGACGAGGCTGTGACAGCCCGCCACCGCGCCGAGCAGCAGGGCGCCCGGGACGAGCACCCGACTCAGTTTCCTGGTGAGATTATGCACGGTGTCGATTCTCCTAGAAGTTCGTGCTCGCGCCGATCGTGTAGATCTTCGCGTTCGGGTAGTTGCCCTGGTCGACGTTAGGCGTCGCCGCGCTGGAGTACGCGCTCACTTCCGGGTCGAAGCCGGTGTAGTGCGTGAAGGTGAGCGGGTTCACGGCGTTGAAGTACACGCGCGTGCCGTTCAGCTGCGCCCAGGGGAGCTTGTAGCCGACCTGGATGTTCTTGAGCCGCATGTACGTGCCGCTCTCCAGGATCTGATCGCTGAAGCGCATCTTCACGCGGCCGTTGTCGATGCGCTGGAACTTCCCGTTCGGGTTCGTCGTGTCGTTCCACGCGCGATCGACGTAGTACTTCGGAATGTTCTGGCGCATGTTCATCTGGAGGTAGCGGAAGCGCTCGACGTTGATCACCGAGCCGCCGACGACGCCCGTCACGAGCATGCTCGCGTCCAGTCCCTTCCACGAGACCGAGTTGTTGAATCCGTACGTCCACTTCGGGAAGGCGTAGCCGATCAGCGTCTGGTCGTTCGAGTCGATCTTGCCGTCGCCGTTGATGTCCTTGTAGACGTAGCTCCCGTAGCTGATGCTCGGGTCGCGCAGCGTGTCGGCGTGCGTCGGATAGGTCTTCTGGATTCCCTGCACCACGTAGCCCCAGATCGAGCCGAGGGGCAGCCCGGGCTGCTGGATGAAGGGGACCACCGCCGGGCCACCGCCCGCGGTCGGGATCTCGCCGGCGAACTGCCGTGCCGTCGGTCCGAGGCTCTCGAGGCGGTTGATGTTGCGCGAGGCGTTCGCGCCTACCGTCCAGGTGAAGCTGTTCGCGAGCTGCACCGGCGTCACATCGGTCGAGAGCTCGATGCCGCGGTTCGTCACCGACCCGGAGTTGATCGTCGCCCTGGAGAAACCGGTGTTCGGAGCGACGGTGATGTTCTGGAGCAGGTCGTTCGTGATCTTCCGGTAGACGTCCACCGTCGCGTTGATGCGGCTGTCCCACGCGGTGAGGTCGATACCCGCGTCGTACTGGGTGGTCGTCTCCCACTTCAGGTTCGGGTTGGCGAGGCGCGCGACGTAGAAGATCGGCACCATCACCTCGTTGATCGGGAAGGTGCCGCCCTCCAGTGCGCCGAGCGACTGGTAGGCGCCGATGGCCTGGTTCCCCGACTGGCCGGCGCTGAGGCGGAGCTTCACGTCGTTGAAGCCGAGGGTGTTCCCGCCGCGGAAGAAGGGCTCCTGCAGCATCCGCCAGGCGAAGGCGCCGGAGTAGAACGTCGCCCACTTGTTGTTCGCCGCGAACTTCGACGAGCCGTCCTGTCGCACGGTACCGGTGAGCAGATACCGGTCGAGGAGCGAGTAGTTCACGCGGCCGAGGAAGGAGGCGAGCTTCCACGCGCCCACGCCGCTGTAGGGCGTGGAGACCTTCGAGGCGAGATTGAGGACGTTGTTCCCGAGGTAGTCGTTCGCGAAGCCGCTGACGGTGTTCGACTCCCAGGTCGAGCGGCTGTTCTCGTACGAGAATCCGCCGACCGCATCCACGTGCTGGGCGCCGAAGGTCCGGTTCCAGCGCAGCAGGTCGTCGTTCAGGATGTTGTAGAACTCGGAGCCGGCGGCGATCGCGACGCCATTCGCGCTGTAGCCCTCCTGCACCGTGCGCGGGTAGTAGCTGCCGTATCCGCGCCGCTCGTAGTTCCCGCCGACGCTCATGTCGAGGGCGAAGTTCCACGGAAGCTGCGTCGTCACCTTGAAGTTGCCGAGCCCGCGCGTGATCGCGTCGTTCTCGCTCACCTCGTCGGTGTACCGGCGCGGGTCGGCGCCGAAGGCCGCCCACGTCTCGGCGTCCACGGCGCGGCTGTCACCGGCGACGGTCGTCGTATCGCCGTTCAGGTGGCGCATCGGGACGTAGGCGAGCGCCTGCCTGACGATGCCGAGGTCGCGCCAGGCGGTCGCGCCGATGGTCGAGGTGCGCACCATGTCGTTGATCGACCGGGTGAGCGTGAGGTTCGACTGGAAGCGGAACCGGTCGTTGAGCGCGCGGTCGAGGTTTGCCCGGATTCCCCCGCGGCGGAACGAGGAGCCGTTGATCACGCCCTGCTCGTTCAGGATGTTTCCGCTCACCATGTAGCTGCCGTTCGGGTCACGGCCGCTCGCGGACAGCGTCGCGTTCTGGATCGGCGCCGTGCGGAAGATCTCGTCTTCCCAGTTGACGCCGTTGCCGATCGACGCCTGGATCCGCTCGGGCGACCAGGAGCCGGGCCGGCCGCCGTACGGCAGGCCGGACGCGGGCGTGCCGTAGCCCTGCGCCCAGGAGAGGTTCGTGTAACGGGCGAACTCGGGAGCGGTGAGGACGCGGATCTGCTTCGTCACCGAGGTCCAGCCCTGCGAGACGTCGAGGCTGAGCATCCCACCCTGCTGGGCGCGGCTCTTCTTCGTCGTGATGAGGACCACCCCGTTCGCCCCGCGCGAGCCGTAGATCGCGGTCGCCGACGCATCCTTCAGGATGTCGATGGACTCGATGTCCGAGGGCGACAGTGTCGACAGCGGGTTGGTCTCGGTGAGCGCGCTCGCGACGCCCGTGTTGAAGTTGCTGCGCGAGACGTCGGAGCTCGCCACGGGCACCCCGTCGATGACGTAGAGCGGCTGGTTGCTCCCGGAGTTCACCGAGTTGACGCCGCGGATCTGCACGCGCATCCCGCCACCGGGCGCAGCATCGCCCGTCGTGACGTTGACGCCGGCGACGCGACCCTGAAGTCCCTGCTCGATGGTGGTCGTCGCGGTCTTCAGTGCCTGGTCGGCGGGTACCGAGGCGATGGCCTCGGTGACGTTGGCGCGCGTCTTCTCGCCGTAGCCGACGGAGACGACGTCCGACAGCACGACGGCGTTGTGGGCGAGCGCGAAGTCCGCGGTGGCGGTCTCGCCGTCGCCGAGCCTGACGGTGCGGCTGGCCGCGGTGTAGCCGACCCGCGCGACGCGGACGGTATAGGTTCCGGCGGCGAGCGCGCTGATCGAGTAGCGCCCGTCCTCGCGGGTGATCGCGCCGGTGCCGACGCCGACGGTGACGTGGACGCCGGCCAGCGGCTGCGTCGACGCCGAGTCGGTGACGACACCGGTGATGCGGCCCGTCGGCGCCTGCGCGCCGGCGGTTGCGCCGGCGAGCAGGAAGCCGAGCAGCGCGCCGCAGATTCTTGCTGATGTACTAGGGCTCATGACGTGCGACCTCCGGGGATGGATGTGATGCACCGGGGTAATGCGGGTGGGTACCGCGGGCGCGATGTGCGCCGGTGGTGGGACGGTATCTCTTCGGGAGTCTGCGGGTCGGGGCGCCAAACCTGTCGCGAGAAACATCTGTCGTCAAGCCGATGTTCGACGCGGTATTCGACGCAATTTCAAACGGGCGCGGCCGGCGCGCGAGCATGCGCGATCCGGCCCGCCGCCGCTAGTCGGTGCTTCCCCCTACAACGCGCCAGGTTACCCGCCCGCGGAGCGGGTCCTCGCTCACCCGGCCATGGTCGACGCGGACCCGATGGGTCTCCTCCCCCGGCAGGGCGACGAGCGCGCTCCCGCCGCCCGCCGCATCGCCGAACACCCGGAGGTCGATGTGCTTCCAGTCGATGGCGCCGGTGTTCTGCGCGACCGCGACCTGCGGGATGATCGCGCCGGCTCGAACGAGCAGCACGATCGGAATCCGGCCCGCCGCGATCCGCTCCCACCGCCCGCCGTCGTAGGCGCGACCCGTCTGGTAATCGACCCATCGACCCGGCGGGAGGTAGACGTCGCGCGTCGTTCCGGTGTCGGCGAAGATCGGAGCGACGAGCATCTCGGCGCCGAACATGTACTCGTCCTCGACGAGCCACGACGTCGGGTCCTTCGGGTACTCGAAGAAGAGGGTGCGGAGCATCGGCCAGCCATGGCGCGACGACTCGACGGACTGCGCGTAGATGTACGGCATCAGCGAGTACTTGAGCTCCATCGCCCGCCGAAAGTCGACGACGAACGCCGAGTCGTACTCCCAGGGCTCACGCGGGGGCGCGCCGTGCGTGCGAGTGTGCGAGGTGAGCGCGCCGAAGGCGAGCCAGCGGCGATAGAGATCGCGCGGCGCGCGGTTCACGAAGCCACCGACGTCGTGGCTCCAGTAGGTGAATCCCCAAAGGCCGAACGACAGTCCAGCGCGCAGCTCCGCCGCCATCGACTGGTTGGTGTTCTCCGCGTCGCCGCCCCAGTGCAGCGGATAGCGCTGGCTCCCCGCCCACGCGCTCCGCCCCCAGATGATTCCCTCCCCCGTGGTCTGCTTCGTCACCGAGTAGGCCGCGTCGTTGTAGCGCACGGGATAGAGATTGTGCTCGTACCAGCCACTCCGCCCCGAGTGGTAGATCCCGGTGAGCGGCGCCCCTTCGCCGAAGTCGGCCTTGATCACGCTGACTCCCATCTTCAGCAGTGCGGCGAGCTTCCCCTGGTACCAGGCGACCGCCTCCGGATTGCTGAAGTCGAGGATCGCGTCCTCGCTCGGCAGCCGCCCGCTCTCGTCGCGCACCTCGTAGCCGTGATCGACGATCTCCTTCCAGAGGGGGTTCTTCGGCGTGAAATACGTGTACTGCCAGAGGCTGACGTGAAAGCCCTGCGCGCGCAGATCCCTGATCATCGCCGCGGGATCGGTGAAGCGCGTCTTCGAGAACTGGTAGTCGCTTCGCCAGTCCGTCTCGAACCAGCCCGTGTCGAGGTGGAGGACGTCGGCGGGGATGCGATAATCGCGCAGCTTCTTCGCGACGTCGCGCACCTGCGCCTCGGAGTTGTAGGTGATGCGGCTCATCCAGAGCCCGAACGACCAGAGTGGCGGCACGGGACTGCGCCCGGTGAGCGCGGTATACTCGGAGTCGATGTCCTTCGGCTCGCCGAGGAAGACGAAGACGTCGAGCAGCTCGTCGCCGGTGTAGATCGTGTTGTGCGCGTCGAAGTCGGCACCGACGTCGAAGGTGACCGGGGTGCTCGTGTGCACGAACATCCCGTAGCCGCGGCTGCTGAGGAAGAACGGGATCGCCTTGTACTGCAGCCGCGTCTGCGCCCCCATGGCGTCGCGCAGGTAGGCGACGACACGCTGCCCGCGCTTGTTGAGCCGCGTGAACGATTCGCCGAAGCCGAAGATCTTCTCGTCCGGTGCCAGCTCGAAGGTCGCGGCGCTGTTGCGCTCGAGGTCCCGCGAGCGGCGCACGAACGAGAACGGGACATATGACGCGAAGGATGCCGGCTCGCCCAACCGCTGCGTGCGCGTGAGGAGGCCGCCGGTCGAATCGTAGAACTCGATCGCCCACGGGTTCTTCACGAGCCGCACGCGCCCGTACCGGCTCGTCCAGGTGATCGCGCTGTCTCCGCTCGTCAGCCGCCAGGAGCCGTCGCGCGGCACCGGACCGGCGAGCATCACGGAGGCGCTGTCGCTCATCCGCTCGATCGGAACGTCGCGCGTCGAGAAGCGGAGTCGCACCGTGCGCGGGCTCACGAAGTCGATCGCGAAGGGAAGCTTCGGATCGCGGTCGTACTCCGTCGCGGGGAACTCGCTCGCCTGCGACCGCACGAAGTTCGCGTCGATCTTCGCGAAGGACATCCCCGGCTGTCGAGTATAGCGGTCCCACTGGATGGTGCCCCGCCCCGCCGCCGCGTCGAAGGCGGCGACGCGGCTCGCCATGAAGTACACCGCCTCCGCGCGCTGGAACTCGGCGGCGACGTCGATCGGGTCGCCAAGGTTCTGCTGGCCGAGCGCGGGGAGCGGGGCGAGGAGGGTGAGCCCGAGGAGCGCGAGGGCGTGACGGGCGGCGGGTCGAGTCATGTCGGTCGTGTGGGAACGGTGGTCGAGCGATCGGCGGGAGCTTCCGCTTTTCGCGTCCAACGCGCAAGATGCGGCGGCCGCATCCCGACTCGTTTCCTCCGCTCCTTCCGCGCGATACCGTACCGTGACCGCACCGAGCGCCGCACCGGCGCCCAGCCGCAGCAGCTACCGTCCCCACGCCGTTAGGCGCGCCGTCGGCGCCCGCGAGAGCTGGGTCTTCGCCGCGCTCGTCGCGCTCTGCGTCGTCATGTCGCTGGCGAGCCCGTACTTCCTCACCGTTCGCAACCTCTTCAACATCCTGCAGGGGATGTCGACCATCGGGATCATGACCATCGGGATGACGATGGTCCTCGTCGCCGGCGGGCTGGATCTGTCGGTCGGCTCGATCCTGGCGGTGGGCGCGGTGCTCACCGCGCGGCTCATGACGTACGCGGGGCTGAACCCCTGGCTGGCCGTCGTCTGCGGGCTGCTCGCGGGAGTGGCGTTCGGGCTGGTGAACGGCCTGCTCGTCACGCGCGTGGGCATCGTTCCCTTCATCGCGACGCTGGGCACGCTGAGCATGGGACGCGGCCTCGCCTTCCTGCTCGCCGCGGGACCGGCGGGCACGGTGGCGAGCAACGTCCCGATGCGCGATCCCGGCGTCACCTTCCTCGGCGCGGGCTACATCGGGGTCGTGCCGATGCCGGTGATCATCATGGTCGTCCTCGCCGTGCTCGCCGCGCTCTTTCTCGGCAACACCGTGCTCGGACGTCAGATCTACGCGGTCGGAAGCAACGTGAAGGCGGCGCGGCTCTCCGGGATCGCGGTGCCGCGCGTGCAGCTCTTCACGTATGCGGTGACTGGGCTCCTCTGCGCGCTCGCGGGCGTGATCAGCGCGGGGCTGCTCTCGACCGCCGCGACGAACCTCGGTCAGGGCGTGGAGCTCGACGTCATCGCCGCGGCGGTGATCGGCGGGACGAGCCTGAACGGCGGAGAGGGCACGGTGCACGGTGCGCTCTTCGGCGCGGCGATCATCGCCGTGGTGCGAAACGCCTTCGTCCTCCTCGGCCTTCCCCTGCACTTCCAGACGATGATCATCGGCGCGGTCATTCTGCTCGCCGTGGGCGTCGACCGCGTGCGCCGCTGATGCAGTCGCCGTCGCTCGTCGAGGTTCGCGGCGTCGAGAAGCGCTTCGGCGGGGTGCACGCGCTGCGCGGCGTGGATCTCGACGTGCGCGCGGGGGAGATCCATGCGCTCGTCGGCGAGAACGGCGCCGGCAAGAGCACGATCATCAACATCCTCGCCGGTGCAGTCAGGCGCGACACGGGGACGATCCTCCTCGACGGCGCACCAGTGGACTTCCACTCTCCCGCCGACTCGCAGGCCGCGGGGATCGCCGTCATCCATCAGGAGCTCTCGACGCTCCCGACGCTGAGCATCGCCGAGAACATCTGGGCGGGACGGATGCCCTCGCGGCTCGGCTGGGTCGATCAGCGAAGCACGTTCGATCGCTCCGCGTCGCTGCTCGAGGAGGTCGGCCTCGACGCCGCGCCGTGGACGCGCGTCTCCGAGCTCGCCACCTCGCAGCAGCAGCTCGTCGAGATCGCGAAGGCGCTGTCGCGGCGCGCCCGACTGCTCATCATGGACGAGCCGACCGCCTCGCTCACCGAGCACGAAGTCCAACGGCTGCTCGCCCTCGTGCGCCGGCTGCGCGACGGCGGGGTCTCGGTCCTCTACGTCTCGCACCGTCTCGCGGAGGTGTTCGCGATCGCCGACCGCATCAGCGTCATGCGCGACGGCTGCACGGTGCGCACGATGGACCGCGCCGACGCGGATCCCGCGGGAGTCGTCGCACTGATGGTCGGGCGCGCTCTCGCCGCGCGCGCAGCCGCCACGCCGCATGCGTTAGGCGCGCCCGTGGTCGAGCTGCGCGGGCTGTCGCGGCATGGCGCCGTCCACGACGTGAGCTTCGCGGTGCGTCGCGGCGAGATCGTCGGCATGGCCGGGCTGGTCGGCGCCGGGCGCTCGGAGACGGCGCGCCTGATCTTCGGCGCCGACCGCGCCGACGCCGGGGAGATGCTGATCGACGGGCAACCCGTGGCGCTCCATTCCCCGCGCGACGCGCTCGCCGCCGGGATCGGGATGGTACCCGAGGATCGCAAGCAGCTCGCGCTCTTCATCGACGCGCCCGTGCGCTGGAACGTGTCGATGGCGCGGCTTCCCGCGATCAGCCCGGGCGGCATCATCCGCCATGGCCGCGAACGCGCACTCGCCGAGGACTTCGTCGAGCGTCTCCGTGTGCGGACGCCCGATACGCTGACGCCCGTGCGCCATCTCTCCGGCGGGAACCAGCAGAAGACCGTGCTCGCGCGCTGGCTCGCCATCCGCCCCCGGCTCCTCATCCTCGACGAGCCCACCCACGGCGTCGACGTCGGGGCGAAGGCGGAGATCTATGCGCTCATCCGCTCGCTCGCGGCGGAAGGCATCGGCATCCTCCTGATCTCGTCCGAGCTTCCCGAGGTGCTCGATCTCAGCGACCGCATCGTCGTGATGCGCGGCGGCCGCGTCGCGGCGACGCTCGATCGCGCCGCCGCCGACGAGCGCACGGTGATGATGCACGCCACGGGCACCGCCTGAACCCCTTTCACGAGACGGCTTCCGCCGCTTCCCTCGCACCATGAGACGTTCCCTTCTCTCTCAGGCCGCACTCGCGGCGAGCCTCGTTCTGGCTCCCGTCGCGGGGGCGCAGGCCACCGCGACTCCGCCCTATCTCGACTCCGCGCTCCCCGTCGCCAGGCGCGTCGACGATCTGCTCGCGCGCATGACGCTCGAGGAGAAGGTCGCGCAGATGGTCAGCCTCTGGCAGGGGAAGCGCGCGATCACCGACTCGCTCGGCCGCTTCGACCCGACGCGTGCGCCGGAGTGGTTCAAGCTCGGCATCGGCCGCATCGAGCGTCCGAGCGACGGCCACGGCGCACGCGCGGAAGCCGAGTTCACGAACGCGATCCAGCGCTGGACGAAGGAGCACACGCGACTCGGCATCCCCGTGATCTTCCACGAGGAAGCGCTGCACGGATTGCAGGGCCCGGAGGCGACGAGCTTCCCGCAGGCGATCGCGCTCGCCAGCAGCTGGGACACGGCGCTCGTCGAGCGCGTCTTCACCGCGGCGGGCGCGGAGGTCAGGGCGCGCGGCGCGCAGCAGGTGCTCGCGCCGGTGATCGACGTCGCGCGCGATGCGAGGTGGGGGCGCATCGAGGAGACGTACGGTGAGGATCCGTATCTCGTCGCGCGACTCGGCGTCGCCGCGGTGCATGGGTTCCAGGGACGTGATGCGAACGGCGTCCCCGCCCCGGGTCACGTCATCGCGACGCTGAAGCACATGACCGGCCACGGCCAGCCGGAATCGGGGACGAATACCGGACCCGCGCCACTCGGCGAGCGCACTCTCCGAAATTTCTTCTTCCCGCCCTTCGAGGCGGCGGTGAAGGAAGCACACGCGGGGAGCCTGATGCCTTCCTACAACGAGGTCGACGGCATCCCGTCGCACGCCAACGTCTGGATGCTGCGTGACGTCCTCCGCGGCGAGTGGGGCTTCGACGGCACCATCGTCTCCGACTGGGGCGCGATCCCGCAGCTCGCGGGCGCACACCACATCGCCGCCGACTCCGCCGGCGCCGCGCGCCGCGCCCTCGCGGCCACCGTCGACGTCGATCTTCCCGATCTCTCGAGCTACGTCTCGCTCGTGGACGAGGTGAAAGCGGGCCGCGTCCCCCAGAAGTCGATCGACGACGCGGTGCGGCGCCTGCTGCGCGTGAAGTTCGAGCTCGGACTGTTCGAGAATCCGTACGTCGACCCGGCTCGCGCGGACGCGATCTCCGGCGCCGCGAAGACTCGCCCGCTCGCGCTCGAGGCGGCGCACGAGTCGATCGTGCTCCTGCGCAACGAGGGACAGCTCCTGCCGCTCGACGCGCAACGACTGCAGCGAATCGCGGTCATCGGTCCGCATGCGGGCGAGGTTCTCCTTGGCGGCTATGCCGGCACTCCACGCTACACCGTGAGCATCGTCGACGGGGTGAAGGCGCGAGCGAAGCAGGCGCGCGTGGGCTACGCCGAAGGCGTGCGACTCACCGAGGATTCCGCCGCCACCGGTGAACCGCAGCCGCATCTCGGCGGCACGCGTGCCATCACGCGATGGAACTACGACCGCGTCGTGCTCGGCGACTCGCTCGACAACGAGCGGCGCATCGCCGAGGCGGTGAAACTCGCCGAGCGGAGCGACGTCGCGATCGTGGTGATCGGCGACAACGAGATGACCTCGCGCGAAGCCTGGGCGGTCGAGCATCCCGGCGACCGCAGCGAGCTGACGCTGCCGGGCCAGCAGGAGGAGCTCGCGCTCGCCGTTCTCGCCACCGGAACGCCGACGGTGATCGTACTGATCAACGGGCGGCCGCCCGCGATACCGCTCCTCGAGCACCGCGCGCGCGCGATCGTCGAAGGGTGGTATCTCGGCCAGGAGACTGGCACGGCGGTCGCCGACGTCCTGTTCGGTGACTACAACCCCGGCGGCAAGCTCCCCGTCTCCGTCGCCCGTAACGTCGGGCAGCTGCCGGTGTTCTACGACCACAAGCCGACCGCGCGGCGCGAGTACCTCTTCGCGAGCACGCAGCCGCTCTTTCCATTCGGCTACGGGCTCTCATACACGACCTTCGCGTACTCCTCGCCGCGCCTCGCCGCGTCGAGCATCGCGACGACCGGCAACACCGCTGTCGCCGTCGACGTCACGAACACCGGTACGCGCGCTGGCGACGAGATCGTGCAGATGTACGTTCACGCGCGCACGAGCAGCACCACGCGCCCGGTGCTCGAGTTGAAAGGCTTCCAGCGCGTGAGGCTGGCGCCGGGCGAGAAGCGCACGGTCACGTTTGCGGTCGGGCCCGAACAGCTTTCGTACCATGGGCTCGAGATGAAGCGCGTCGTCGAGCCTGGCATCTTCGACATCCTCGTCGGGAGCAGCTCCATCGACCTGCACGGCGTTCCGCTCGACGTGAGGTAGGACGTCAGCCGACCAGTCCCGGCCCCTCGATCGCCAGCGCGGTGACGAGCGGCCGGGGTCGCCGCGGCGGAAGAGTGACGGTCAGTCCGCGCGCCGTTCGATCGAAGTGCAGGGGCACGCCGTCCCCGCCCAGCAGCTCGACGCGGCGCACCTCGCCACTCGTGACGGTGCCGCCGGTGGCCAGCGACGCGATGGTCACGCGGTCGTCGGCCGGTTCGCCGAGCACCAGCGCGTAGAGTGTACCGGCGCGCGTCGTGAAGCGGATGTCGGCGGGGGTGAAAGCCTTCGCCTTTTCCTCGCCGAAGGCGCCGCCCGCCACCGGCGTCGGACCCTCGCCGAACACCCGCCACGGCCGCGTTCCGAAGATCGCGGCACCGTTGCGTGCCGTCCATTCACCGATGCGCTCGACGATCGCGACCTCGTCGTCGTCGATCGTCCCGTCGCCGCGCACCGGCACGTTGAGCAGGAGGTTGCCGTTCTTGCTCACCGTGTCGCAGAGCCGCTGGATCACGCTCTGCGCGCTCTTGTACCCGTGCCGCTCGTACAGCGGCCGGCTGTAGTGCCAGTCGCCGAGGCAGGTGTCCGCGTGCCAGGGGAGCGGCTGCAGCGTCTCGCTGAAGCCCCGCTCGACGTCCTCGACGATGCCGCCGCGCTGCTCGGGCGTCAGCTGCTTGCCCGTGACGACCGCCTCGAGCCGGCCGCCGATCCACTGCATGCTCGCGATGTAGAAGTGCGCCGTCGCCTCGAGCCCCGCGTC
>JABFXM010000316.1 GCA_013361745.1 Gemmatimonadaceae bacterium
GACGCCGCGCTCTTCCGCCTAACGGTCCCGCACAACTCGATCACGCATGGCACGCGACCTCCGATACCTGGTGCTCGCCGAGGGCAAGTTCGGCCCGATGACCTCCAAGACCGCGAACGGCTGCATCCGCTATTCGCCGGAGCGCGTCGTCGCGGTCCTCGACTCGACGCACGCGGGCCGATCGGCACGCGAGGTGATCGGCTTCGGCGGCGACATCCCCGTCGTCGCCAGCGTCGAGGAGGGGATGCGGCATGGGCCGAACGCGCTGCTCATCGGGATCGCGCCCACCGGTGGCCAGTTCCCGGAGGAGTGGCGTCCGCTGATGCGCGCCGCGATCGCGAACCGGCTCGAGATCTGGAGCGGGCTGCACACCTTCATCGGTGACGACCCCGAGTTCGCCGCGCTGGCCCGCGAGCACGGCGTCACCATCCATGACCTGCGGAAGCCGCCCACCGATCTTCCCGTCGCCGCGGGGCGGGTGCGTGACGTCGCGGCGACCGTCGTGCTGACCGTGGGGACGGACTGCAACATCGGCAAGATGACCGCGTCGCTCCAGCTACGCGACGGGCTGCGGAAGCGCGGACGCCGCGTGGCCTTCGCGGGCACGGGACAGACGGGGATCCTCATCGAGGGCTGGGGGATCTCCGTCGACGCGGTCGTCGCCGACTTCATCGCGGGCGCGGCCGAACGGCTGACGATCGATGCGGCGAAGGACGCGGACATCGTGCTCGTCGAAGGCCAGGGATCGCTGGCGCACCCCGGCTACTCGGGGGTGACGTACGGGTTGATGCACGGCTCCCTGCCGCACGCGATGGTCATGTGCGCGCAGCCGTCACGCACGGCGATCAACAACCAGCCCTGGGTGAAGATCCCGCCGCTGAAGGAGTTCATCGCCTTCCACGAGCGCGCGCTCGAACCGCTCCGTCCTTCGAGGACGATCGCGGTCGCGCTCAACACCTTCGACCTCGCGGAGCCGGCGGCGCGGGACGCCATCGCGCGCGCCGAGGACGAGACCGGACTCCCCGCGACCGACCCCGTCCGCTTCGACCCCGCGCCGATCGTCGAAGCGATCGAGCGCTTTCACGCTGCGCGAGCGCGTTAGGCGACCAGCCCGTCGCTGACGTTGGTGATCCGCGGGCCCCTCGAGGGGCCCGCGCTCGTTTCCGGAGCTCCGCGCGCGCGAATGACCCGCCGTGCGTGCCCGTGATGACGGTCGGCTGACACCCGCTTCTTATCCTGGCGGCGCGAATCGGGGGGAGCACTCACTCCAATCGGTGATGCTCATGCGAATTCGAATCACGCTGTTGTCGGCCTTCGCCGCCGTGGCGCTGTCAGGTGCGCCGGCACAGGCGTCCGTCTGTCCGATCGTCCCGACGACGGATCCCGACTGCAGCTCGCTCCTTCCGAATTACTGGCAGAATCCCACGAACCCGTGGTGCCCGATCAACGGGTGCGACTGGCTCGTCATCTACTGATCGACCAGCGGCGCGACGACATACACGCGCCGGAGGACCACATGATCCGACGAAGGATTCTTCTCGCCGCGTTCGCCGTCGCGGCAACCGCCCCCGTGCTTCGCGCCGACTGCGATGTCGGGGTGGTAGAGCAGGCGATCGCGGCCTGCGACGCCGCGTTTCCCGGCAGCAACTTCCTCATCCTCTCCGCACGCGGCTACTGCTACGTCATCAATGGCGGCGCCTGCGTGCTCATCTGACAAGGGAGACACTCTCATGCGCAAGACGATCCTCGCCGGCGCGCTCGCGCTCGCCGGCATTCTCGGAACCGCCCGTCCCGCCCACGCCGACTGCCTGAGTGAGTCCGTCGCGAGCTGCGACAGCGACTTCGGCGGCGCCAACAACTACTACACAATCGCCATCCGCGGCTGGTGCTACATCATCCGCTCCGGGATGTGCGCGGCGATGGACTGATCGTGTCCCAACTACGCTCTCGCCGATTCGCCCGGTCCGCGCTCCTCCTCGTGGGGAGCGCGGTACTGGCGGGAATCCTCGCCGTCGTCTCGACTCCGCGCTTCGCCGGAGCGCGCGTGCCACCGGTCGACGCGCTCCCCTGGCCGACCAGCGCCCGCGCCGGCATCGAAGCACCGCTCGCCCTCCTCTACGTGCAGAGCCGCTGCAGCCACTGCTCGCGCGCCGCGGTGATCTTCGATTCTGTGTTCGCGCTGTCGAACACCCGAGCGATCATCGCGACCAACGACGACAGCACCGAGGCCGATGCGTACCGCGGAAAGCTCGGGCTCCGCCTTCCGATCACCATCGATTCGGGGGCGCGGCTGATCCACGCGCTCGGCACCCGCGCCGTGCCGACGCTCGTGCTCTTTCACGCTGACGGCTCACGCCAGCTCGTCGTCGGCTTCACCGACGACGCGCCCTTCCGCGCGATTCTCGAGGAGTTCGTCCGATGATGGGTCTCGACTCCACCGCGCAGCGGGTCTCGCTCGTTCGGATCGGCGCAGTCGCCATCGTGCGCCTGCGGAGACTGCTTCGCACGCGCCGGCTGCTTCTCGCGGCCGTGATGACGCTGCTCCCCTGGTTCATCGTCGACCCGACGCTGCTCGTCGCCCGTCTATCCGCGCTCACCGAGTTCACGGTCATCGGGCTCACGGTGCTCGGAGCCGGAGCACTGGCCGAAGATCTCGACGGTGGGCAGTACGCGATCGCGTTGACTCATGGTTGCACGCCGATCGAGCTCCTCGCGGGCGAGGCGGCGACCACGCTGCTGCTCGCGGTCGTTCTCGCGGCGGTGCAACTGCCGATTGCCCTCGGAGCGGGTACCGTCGCGCATCTCGCGACGCTGCTCCTCTGCCTCGGTTGGCTGGTCGCCCTGCTCGTCGGCTGGATGTCGATCATGCTCGTCGCGTCGACCGCCATCAACGGCGTCGGCAACGCCGTCGCGATGATCCCTCTGCTCACCATCGTTCCGATCCTCCAGGGCACGGCGCTCCTCGAGCGACTGCCCGCACCGGCGGCGGCCGTGGTGCGCTTCGGCGTCGAGCTGCTCCCCACGCCACAGCAGGCGACCAGGATGTACGAAGCGCTCCTCCTCGGCGCGACGCCGCCGCGGCTCGCGCCGATCGCGCTCGTGATCGCGCCTATCGGCTTCTTCGCGCTGGCCACCCTCCGTCTCGCTCGACTCGAGCCGGCGAGGAGGATCGCCGTATGACCGCGGTGCTCCGCGCACGGGCGCTCGTGAAGCTCTATTACGCCGGCTTCGGCTCCGCGAAGTGCTCCATCGAGGCGCTCCGCGGAATCGATCTCGAGGTGGGGGAAGGCGAGCTGCTCGGCCTCCTCGGACCCAACGGGGCGGGGAAGTCCACCTTCCTGCTCTGCGCGGCCGGCCTCCAGAAACCGGACAGCGGGACGCTCGAGTGGTTCGGGACGGCTCGCTGGGCGCTCGGACGTCCGGCAGGAGTAGCGTACGTGCCCGAGCGATCGTTCTACCATCGCTTCCTCACCGTGCGCGAAGCGCTCGAGTTCTACGCGACACTCCACGAGCTGCCGGGGCGCGAGCGCGCGGCACGGGTCGCCGCCGTCCTCGATCGCGTCGGGATGAGCGAGCACGCAGGCAAGCGGATCTCGCAGCTCTCGCGGGGCATGCTGCAGCGCCTCGGTGTCGCGCAGGCCATCATCGGCCGCCCGCGACTCGTGCTGCTCGATGAGACTCTCTCCGGTCTCGATCCCGTCGGCGCCCGCGCCGTCCGTGAGCTGCTGCGAAGCCTGCGCGACCAAGGGGTGACCATCCTTCTCTCGTCGCACGACCTGCTCTCTCTCGAGCACCTCGCGTCGCGAATCGCCGTCATCAACGCCGGTCGCGTGCACGCGACCCTCGACCCGGCTGCGTTCACCGGCGCACGGTGGCTCGTGCTCACCGTCGACGCGGCGCCGCTCGCCGTTCGACTCATCCGGAGCCGTCGCCCGACGACGCGCGTCGACGGAGACGAGCTCCATGTCCCGCTCGACGCTGCCTCCCCCGAGGAGGTGATCGCCGACTGTCACGCGCTCGGCATCACGGTGCGCGCTTCGCGAATTAGGCGCGACGATCTCGAGCATCGCTTCTTCGAACTCATCGAGCGGCCGGCAAGGGTCGCGGAGCCGAATACATGACGCAGTCGATCGTACAATCTCGCGCAGTCGTTGCCGTGGATTACTCGCTTCCCGCGCGCGAACGCACCGCGAAACGGTGGCCGACCATCCAGATCGTGAGCGCGTGCGTCGCGCTCCATCTGCTCGCCGCCGCCGTCGCCTACCGGCATCTGGTGCGCGATCTCTATGACATCTTCGACGCCAACCCGCGGCTTCTCGTGCTCGAGCATGGGCTCGCGCGACTCACCGGGGTGGTCGCCTTCCTGCCGCCTGTCGCCCCGGCGATCCTCATCATCGCGGCCGCGCTGTGGGTCGGACCCGCGCGCCGAGTACGTGAGGTCGCGCGCTGGCTCTCGCTCGCTCCCGTGCCGCTCGCCCTCGACTCGGCGCTCCGCGCGCTGGGCCTCGTCATCGCTCCGCCCGCCAGCAATCCGGGCGAACTGCTCGATCTGCCCATGCGGTTCTCCCCCGGTCCTCGACTCGTCGCGGAGCTCGTGGGCGCGCACCCGGGCGCCGGCCTCTCGTACTGGATGGTCGTCTGCTCCCTGGGGGCCCTGACGAGCGTGTACTGCGTCGCCCGCGCGCTGTACGCGGGGGAGGAGTCCGCGCTCGAACCCGTCGAGCGCCGTCGGCGCCGGCGCGCGGGCGACGCGATCGGAATGCTTCAGTCGCTCGTCGTTGCGTCCGCCGCGTT
>JABFXM010000518.1 GCA_013361745.1 Gemmatimonadaceae bacterium
GCGCCGTGTCTCGAGGTCATTGCGAGGGAGCGTTGTTCGCGATGCGGGCCGGGGCCAGCCGCGGCGCGAGGAGATGGATGATCAGCCAGGCGGTGACGTAGGCCAGCGCGCAGACCACGAAGATCGGCGCGTAGTTGTTTCCGTTCGCCTGCAGCACGCGGCCGGTGGCGCGCTGGAACAGCACGCCCCCCATCGCGCCCGCGAAGCCGCCGATCCCGATCACCGAGCCGACGGCGCGCCGCGGAAACATGTCGCTGGCGAGCGTATACACGTTCGCCGACCATCCCTGATGCGCCGCCGCGGCGAGGCTCACCACGGCGACTGCGGTCCAGACGCTCGCCGCCCGCGGCGCGAGCATCGTCGGCACGATCGCGATCGCCATCGCGAGCATCGCGGTCTTCCGCGCCCGATTCACGCTCCAGCCGCGCGCGAGGAAGGCGCTCGACAGCCACCCGCCTCCCACCGAACCGACGTCCGCGAGCAGGTAGATCGCGATCAGCGGCAGCGCGATCTGGCCGAGCTTGATGCCGTAGCGCGCGTCGAGGAACTTCGGGAGCCAGTACAGATAGAACCACCACACGGGATCGGCCATGAACTTCCCCACCGCGACCGCCCAGAGCTGGCGGTAGCCGAGGAGGCTCCACCACGACATCCGCTCCGGCGGGTCGGAGGGATCGCTGCGGATCAGCGCGAGCTCCGCCGGCGTCACCGCGGGGTGCGCTTCGGGCTGGCGATACATCGCGAGCCAGGCGAAGAGCCAGAGGAAGCCGAGCGTTCCGGTCGCGACGAATGCGGCGCGCCATCCCCAGTGCAGCGCGATGTACGGCACGACGAGCGGGGTCACGATCGCGCCGACATTCGTCCCGGCGTTGAAGATCCCCGTCGCCAGCGCGCGCTCGCGCTTGGGGAACCACTCCGCGATCGTCTTGATCGACGCGGGGAAGTTCGCGGACTCGCCGAGGCCGAGCGCCGCCCGCGCGATGGAGAATCCGGCCGCCGTTCGCGCGAACGCGTGCCCGATCGCCGCGAGGCTCCAGGCGACGATTGCCGCCGCGAACCCGCGCCGCGTCCCGAAGCGGTCGAGCAGCCGCCCGGCGACGAGGAAGCCGACGGCGTAGGCGAGACTGAACCACGAGACGATGTCGCCGTACTGCGTCTCGCTCCAGTGCAGCTCGCGCTGGAGGGTCGGTGCGAGGATCCCGAGGACCTGCCGGTCGATGTAGTTCACCGTCGTCGCGGCGAAGAGCAGCGCGCAGACGGTCCACCGGTAGCCGAAGCGGCGCTCGCCCGTCATCGTGCGAGCCTCATCGGCCGATCGGCCGGAGCGAGGATTGCCGGACGACCAGCTCCGCGCCGAACGTGCGCCGCACGGTTTCGGCGCGCGCGGGCGCGGCGATGTGTCGTCCGATGATCGCCGCGGCCGCGGCGCCGAGATCGGTCTTCGGCATCGCGATCGTGGTCAGACCGGGTGACGTCAGTGCGGCGCTCGGCACGTCGTCGAAGCCGACGACGGCGATGTCGTCGGGGACGCGGAGTCCCGCCTCGTGGATGACGCTCACGGCGCCGAAGGCCATCATGTCGTTGGCGGCGAACACCGCCTCTGGCCGCTGGCCGCCGGCGAGCAGGCGCCGCATCGCCTCCTGGCCGCCGGCGTAGCGGAAGTTGCCTTCGGCGAGGAGCTTCGGATCGGGCTTGATCCCGGCGTCGGCGAGCGCGCGGCGGTAGCCGAGGTAACGCTGCTCGCGGCCATAGGTGGCGCTGCCGGCACCCTGGCGCGGACCGCCGATCATCGCGATGCGGCGATAGCCCTGCGCGATGAGGTGCCTGGTCGCGGTGTGGGCGCCATGCTCCGAGTCGACGAGCAGGCGATTGACGCCGTCGATGTCGTAGTCGCGTTCGATCGCGACGACGGGGACGTGGCCCTTGCGGGCGATGTAGCGCTGCACCGTCTCCTCGCGCACGCTGTCGCCGATGAGCACGAGCGCGACCACGTGGCCGTCGATGAGCCGCCGGAGGTTGCCGTCGCCGAGATCGAAGCGGTGGTCGGAATCGCAGAGGAAGAGCGCCCATCCGTCCTCACGCAGCGCGTGGCCCAGGCTCCGCACGACCTCGGTGAAGAACGGGTTGGTGAGGTCGGAGACGATGACGCCGACGGCGTAGCCGCGACGCGTCTTGAGCCCGCGCGCGAACTGGTTGGGCCGGTACCCCATCTCGTCGACGGCGCTCTGGACGCGCCCGCGGGTGACGTCCGAGACCCACGGCGCGCCGTTGACGACGGCCGAGACGGTCGCGGTCGACACGCCGCAGCGTTGCGCGACATCCTTGAGGGTGAGGGCGGGCATTCGGGGGGAGGGAGTCGGCGCGGGTATCGAGGGGCCGACGATAGCTTTAACGTTTAACCCTGTCAAGCGACGCGGGGACGGTCGCCGTGCACACCTCTCTTGCGCGCGTCCCGCACGCGTTCAGATTCGCTCCCCTGCCCTTCCCCTCCTTCATGACCGATCTCCCCACGCCCTCGATCGATCGGCGCGCCGCCCTCCATCGCGTCGCTCTTCTCCTCGGCGGCGCCCTCTCCGCGCCGGCGATCGCGGGTGTCCTCGCCGGGTGCGAGCGCCATGACCGCGCCGCCGCCGGATTCACTCCGCGCGCCCTCGCCCCCGCCCAGGCCGAACTGATGGCCGTCGTCGCCGACCACATCATCCCGGCCACCGACACCCCGGGCGCGCGCGCGGCCGGCGCGCCGGCGTTCATCGACATGATGCTCGCCGACTACTACGCCCCCGCCGACCGCGAGCGCTTCGTCGCCGGACTCGCGGATCTCGACGCGCGGGCAGAGGCGAGTGGCGGCCGCGCCTTTCTCCGCTGCGAACCTGGCCGGCAGCGCGCCATCCTCGACGCCGTCGATCGCGAGGCGTTCGCCGGTCGCGACCCGCACTGGTTCCGCACCATGAAGGAGCTGACCCTCCTCGCTTACTACACATCGGAGATCGGCGCGACGAAGGAGCTCCGCTACCAGCAGGTGCCCGGACGCTTCGACGGCTGCATCCCCTTCGAGACGGTGGGCCGGAGCTGGTCGGTATGACCTTCGTTCAGCCGCGGCGCGAGATGTACGACGCCATCGTCGTCGGCTCCGGGATCACCGGTGGCTGGGCGGCGAAGGAGCTCACCGAGAAGGGTCTTCGCACCCTCGTCATCGAGCGCGGCCGCCACGTCGAGCATGGCCGCGACTACACCACCGAGTGGCTGAAGCCCTGGGAGCTCGCGCATCGCGGGCGCGGCGATCGCGAGCTGTACGCGCGCGACTATCCGATCCAGAGCATGAACTACGCGTTCGGCGAGGCGACGCGGCATTTCTTCGTCAACGATCGCGAGCACCCGTACCTCGTCCCCGACGGCCAACCCTTTCGCTGGATCCGCGGCTACCACCTCGGCGGGCGAAGCCTGATCTGGGGACGCGCCTGCTGGCGGTGGAGCGATCTCGACTTCGAGGCGAACCTGCGCGACGGGCATGGCGTCGATTGGCCGATTCGCTACCGCGACCTGGCGCCGTGGTACGATCACGTCGAGCGCTTCATCGGCGTCAGCGGCGAGAAGCTCGGCCTCCCGCATCTGCCCGACGGCGACTTCCTCCCGCCCTGGGAGCTGACCTGCGCCGAGAAGAAGGCGAAGGAGGGAATCGAGCGCGCGTATCCCGGCCGTCACCTGACGCTCACCCGCGTCGCCAACCTCACGCGTCCGCACGGTGGGCGCAGCGCATGCCAGGCGCGCGACCAGTGCGCTCGCGGGTGCAGCTTCGGCGCCTATTTCAGCAGCCTGAGCTCGACGCTTCCCGCCGCGCGCGCGACCGGCCGCCTCACCGTGGTCACCGACGCGGTCGTCGAGAGCGTCGTCTACGACGAGACGCGAGGACGCGTCACCGGCGTGCGCGTCATCGACGCGAAAACGCGCGAGGCGCGTGAGTACTCCGGCCGGCTCGTCTTCCTCAACGCGTCCACGCTCGGCACCGCGCAGATCCTGCTCAACTCGCGGAGCGCGCGCTTTCCCGACGGCCTCGCCAACTCGAGCGGAGAAGTCGGGCACAACGTGATGGACCATCTCTCGAAGGCCGGCGCGCGGGGCGAGCTCCCCGGCCTCGAGGACGAGTACACCTATGGTCGCCGTCCGACCGGCAGCTACATCCCGCGCTTTCGAAACCTCGGCGCGCGCGGCGATTCGGCGAACGGGTTCCTCCGCGGCTACGGCATCCAGGCGGGCGCGGGACGCGGCAGCTGGTCGCGCGGCGCGAGCGGACCTGGGCTCGGCGCGGAGCTGAAGGAGCGGCTCCGCGAGCCCGGCCCGTGGCGGATGACGATGCAGGGCTACTGCGAGTGTCTCCCGCGTCACGAGAATCACGTCGCGCTCGATCCGGAGCGGAAGGACCAGTGGGGGATCCCGCTGCTGCACGTCAACGTCTCGTGGAGCGAGAACGAGCGTGCGCTGCGCGAGGACCTGAAGACGCAGGCCGCCGAGATGCTCACCGCCGCCGGCTGTCGCGACGTGCGGACCTGGGACGACGACGCGCCCCCCGGCTTCAGCGTGCACGAGATGGGCACGGCGCGGATGGGGCGCGACCCGAAGACGTCGGTGCTCAACGCGCACAACCAGGCGCACGACGTCCCGAACCTGTTCGTCACCGACGGGAGCTGCATGGCCAGCTCGTCGTGCGTCAATCCGTCGCTCACCTACATGGCGCTCACCGCTCGCGCGGTGGATCACGCCGTCCAGGAGCTCAACCGACGAAACCTCTGAC
>JABFXM010000179.1 GCA_013361745.1 Gemmatimonadaceae bacterium
GCGCTCCCCGCGCTGACCGGCGATTCGACGCCGGCGAGCCTCAGCCCCGCGCTGCTGCAGGGGATGCTGCGCGGCGCGTGGAAGTATGATGGCCTCATCGTCACCGACGCGCTCTCGATGAAGGGTGTTGGCGACGTCGGGCCGGGCGAGGCGGCGGTGCGCGCGCTCCGGGCCGGCAACGACGTGCTGCTCGACCCGCCCGATCATCGCGCCGTGATCGACGCGATCGTCGCCGCGGTGAACGCGGGCACGATCAGCCAGGCGCGGCTCGACTCGTCGGTGCGCCGCGTGCTGCGCGCCAAGGAGCGTCTCGCGCTCGAGGCTTCGCGCACGGTGGACACGACCGCGCTCGCCGCCGCGTTCCACAAGCCGGAGAGCGACTCGATCGCGACCGAGATGGCGCGCCAGTCGATGGTGCTGGAGCGCGATCGCGGGAACGCCATCTGGCGCCTCCAGCGCGCGTCGAGCGTGCTCGCGATCCTCTACCTCGACGAGGGACCGGAGCCGTATCCCGGCGCCCACCCTGGTGACGCGTTCACGAGCGAGCTGCGCTCCCTTCTCAAGTCACGGCACCAGTCGCTGTCGACGGTGACGCTGACGCCGAAGTCCTCCGACGACGCGGTGCGCCGCGCCGCCGCGCGCGCCGCGGGTGCGGAGGCCGTGGTCGTCGCGCACTACGCGCGGCCGGTGCCGGCGAAGGGATACGCCGGCATTCCCACGCGGATCGCGACGATGACGCAGCGCATCATCAAGGCGAGCCCGAACGCGATCGTCCTCTCGCTCGGCGACCCGTACGTGGTGCGGCAGTTCCCGGCGGTGAACACCTACCTGCTCGGCTGGAACCCGCTCTCGCCGTGGAGCGAGCGCGCGGCGGCGCGGGCGATCGCCGGGCGACCGGTGCGCGACAGCGTGGTCGCGCGTCGCGTCGCGGACACCGTGCGCGCGGTGCTCACCGCGTTCCAGGCGGACAGCGCCTTCCCCGGCGCCTACGCGGTGGTCGGCACGCACGACCGGATCCTCGCGAGCGTCGGCGTCGGGCACGTGAACTGGGCGCCGTCGGCGGAGCCGAACGACAGCATCCTCTGGGATCTCGCGTCGCTGACGAAGGTCGTCGGGATGACGAGCGCGATCAATCAGCTCGTCGCCCAGGGGAAGGTGAAGCTCGACGCGCCCGTGCAGCGCTACCTCCCGAAGTGGAAGGACCCGAAGCACTGGAAGGGCGCGAAGAAGAAGGCGGTGACGGTACGCGACCTGATCACGCACCAGTCGGGGCTTCCCGCGTGGCGTCCGCTGCACAAGGAAGGCGTCGACCCCGACTCGGCGATGCGGCTCGTCTACGCCACACCCCTCGATACGGCGCCGGGGGTCCGGATGGTCTACAGCGACCTCGGCGCGATCCTGCTCGGCCAGATCGTCGAGAAGGTGTCGCACGAGAAGCTGGACGCGTACCTGCGGCGACACGTGTGGAAGCCGCTCGGGATGCGCGACACCCAGTACAAGCCCGACAGCTCGCTCCTCCAGCGCATCGCGCCGACCGAGTACGACTCGTTCCGACAGCGGCTGATCTGGGGGACGGTGCACGACGAGAACGCGGCCGCGTTAGGCGGGGTCGCCGGCCACGCGGGGCTCTTCAGCTCGGCGCGCGACCTCTCGCGGTTTGCGCAGATGTACCTCAACTTCGGGACGCACGACGGGACGAAGGTGCTCGACCGCAACACGATCCTCGCCTTCCAGCGCGCGCGCGACTCGTCGTTCTCGAATCGCGCGATCGGCTGGGAGAAGCCGACCGGGGGCAACTCGGCGGGACGGCGGATGTCGCCGGCGGCGTTCGGCCACACCGGCTTCACCGGCACCTCGATCTGGATGGACCCGGCGAACGACGTGTTCGTCGTGCTGCTCACGAACCGCGTGAATCCCACGCGGCAGAACAATCGGGTCGGTCCGGCGCGCGTCGCCGTCGCCGACGCCGCGCTGTCCGTGCTGGAGACCGTCAGGCAGGGCGCAACCCCACTCTTCCCCAAGCCCACGAACCGGACGCCATGACCCTCACCATCGTCGACTGGGCGATCGTCGTCGCGTACTTCGTCCTCTCCGCCGGAATCGGCCTCCTCTTCACGAAGAAGGGAGGCGAGAGCCTCAGCGAGTACTTCCTGTCGGGACGCAACGTCCCCTGGTGGCTCGCCGGAGCGAGCATGGTCGCGACGACCTTCGCCGCCGACACGCCGCTCGTCGTGACGGGACTCGTCGTCGCGCACGGCGTCGCCGGGAACTGGCTCTGGTGGAACATGCTGATGAGCGGGATGCTCACCGTGTTCTTCTTCGCGCGTCTCTGGCGGCGAGCCAACGTGATGACCGACGTCGAGTTCGCGGAGATCCGCTACTCGGGACGTCCGGCGGCGGTGCTGCGCGGCTTCCGCGCGGTATACCTCGCGATCCCGATCAACCTCATCATCCTCGGCTGGGTGACGCGGGCGATGATCAAGATCCTCACGATCTCGCTCGGGCTGCACGACGTGCAGATCTTCGGCACGACGGTGTCGGGCGAGGTCGTGGCGGTGGCGATCTGCTTCATCATCACCGTCGCCTACTCGTCGGCGGCGGGGATGTGGGCGGTGCTCTGGACGGACCTCGTCCAGTTCGTGATCAAGATGACCGCGGTGATCGTGCTCGCGATCTACGCGGTGAAGGCGGTCGGCGGGATGGACGCGCTGAAGGCGGGACTCGCGTCGCACTTCGGGAGCGAGAAGGCCGCGCTCTCGGTGCTCCCGGTGACCGTGTCGCCGACTGGCGGATTGATGGGATACGCCTGGATGCCACTGCTGTCGCTCGCGGTGTTCCTCGGCGTGCAGTGGTGGGCGGCGTGGTATCCGGGAGCGGAGCCGGGGGGCGGCGGGTACGTCGCCCAGCGCATCTTCAGCGCGCGCACCGAGCGTGACGGCGTGCTCGCGACGCTCTTCTTCCAGGCGGCGCACTACGCGCTGCGTCCCTGGCCGTGGATCGTGACCGGCCTCGCGACGGTGCTGCTCTATCCGAACCTCGTCGACAAGGAGAGCGGCTACGTGCACGCCTTCGTCGACCTGCTGCCGACGCCGTGGCGCGGCTTCATGATGGCCGGCTTCGCCGCGGCATACATGTCGACGGTGGGGACGCAGCTCAACTGGGGCGCGAGCTATCTCGTCAACGACTTCTACAAGCGCTTCCTGAATCGCGGCGCCGACGAGAAGCATTACGTCAGCGTCTCGCGCTGGACGACGGTCGGCCTGTTCATCGGCGCGGCGATCGTGACGATGAACCTGAGCTCCGTCGAGAAGGCGTGGGAGCTGCTCCTCGCGCTCGGCGCCGGGACGGGGCTCGTGCTCATCCTCCGCTGGTACTGGTGGCGGGTGAACGCCTGGTCCGAGATCAGCGCGATGAGCTGCAGCTTCGTGATGTCGCTCTGGATGTTCAGCTCGCGCGCGCCGGCGCTGGTGAAGGGCGGCTCGCCCGAAGCGGTGGCGTGGCGGATGATCATCACCGTCGCCGTGACGACCACCGTCTGGCTGGCGACGACGCTGCTCACGCGCCCGGAACCGGAGGCGACGCTCGACTCGTTCTACCAGCGCGTGCGGCCCGGCGGGCGGGGATGGCTCCCCGTCTCGCGCCGGCTCGGCTACGGCCGCGAGGAGATTCCGGGCGGCCGGCTCGCATGGACGAACTGGATCGCCGGGATCATTGCGGTGTACGGATCGCTCTTCGGGATCGGGAAGCTGGTCTTCGGGGAGATCCTCCCCGGAATCGTGATGTGCGCGATCGCGGCGCTCGCCTTCGCCTGGATCGCGCGCTCGCTCGGCGGTGGTCGCGGCGGCGAGGGGGTGCGGGTGGCGGAGCCCGTACCGGCGCCCGTGGCCGGGGATTGAACGATGGTCCGCGAGCGCTCTGGTTTCTTGAAGGGTCCGCTCGGGGACGTTATATTTCGCGAGGGAAAAACGCGCGCGCCGCGCGCGACATGCATCAGGAGGATGTCATGAGCGCAGTTCAGCCTGAAGTCGTGCTCACCGTGACGGATGTCGCGGGTGCCGAAGTCAAGAAGTTCATGGAAGCGGAAGGCGTGAACCCCGAGGTCGGCGGCCTGCGCGTCAGCGTGCAGCCCGGCGGCTGCAGCGGGTTCAAGTACGGTCTCCTCATCGAGGATCAGCCGGCGGAGGACGACTTCGTCGTCTCACAGGGCGGCTACCGGGTCTTCGTCGACCCGTTCTCGGCGCAGTACCTGAGCGGCGTCACGATCGACTACGTCTCGTCGATGCAGGGCTCGGGCTACACCTTCAAGAACCCCAACGCTACCGGCGGCTGCGGCTGCGGCAGCTCCTTCACAGCCTGCCGCGAACCATGCCACGTTCGGTCTCTGGCGCCCGTACGGACGCCGGTGCCGTGCTGGAGGCCCGCGACTCTCACCAGGGTCGCGGGCCTTCGCGCGTTCAGCACGTCACCTCGGTTCCCAATGAGCGCATCCGCACCGTCGTCGTCGACGATCATGAAGGCATCGCTCGCCTCGTCGCCAGCCGCATCGCGACGCTCATCCGCGAGCGCAAGGCGGCGGGTGAGCGCGCGGTGCTCGGCCTCGCGACGGGCTCGACGCCGATCGGCGTGTACCGTGAGCTCATCCGGATGCACCGTGAGGAAGGGCTCAGCTTCGCGAACGTGATCACGTTCAATCTCGACGAGTACTACCCGATGCCGAAGGACAGCGTCCACTCCTACCACCGCTTCATGTGGGAGAACCTGTTCGACCACGTCGACGTCGAT
>JABFXM010000229.1 GCA_013361745.1 Gemmatimonadaceae bacterium
GCGCGCCGGACGGAGCACTACTTGCCCGTGCTCGTGGATTGGATCTGGCACGCCGTCGTGCCCTTCGTCGCGTACGCGATGCTCGTCGTCGCCGCCGCGACATTCGTGCGCCACGAGCGCGACGCGCTCTTCGCCGTCGCGGCGACCACGCTCCTGCTGCTGTTCACCGGCATCCACAACGCGTGGGACACCGTGACCTATCTCGCAATGGAGCAGGTGCGCGATCGGAAACAGCCGTCGGGGCAGCTCTAGCCGGTATTGCGCGGCGGGGCCGAGTTTGCCACGCTTGTCGGGTCCGATTCCGGAGAACGATCGCATGCCACCAGCGTCCTCACGCCGTCCCCCCGGCGACGTCGTCGTCCTCGTCGGCACCACGAAGGGTGCCTTCTTCTTTTCCGCCGACGAGTCGCGGAAGAAGTGGACGATGAGCGGCCCGCACTTCCCCGGCGAGGCCGTGTACTCGCTCGCCTACGACAGCCGCGGCGGCCGCACGCGCACCTTCGCCGGGACGCAGAGCAGTCACTTCGGCGGCACCATCCGCGTCAGCGACGACTTCGGGAAGAGCTGGGTCGGACCGGAGCGCCAGGCGGTGCGCTTCCCCGAGGGATCGGGGCTCTCGCTCGCCGGCGTCTGGCAGATCACCCCCGGTCGCGCCGACGAGCCGGATCGCATGTGGTGCGGCGTCGAGCCCGCGGCGCTCTTCGAGTCGCGCGACGCGGGCGAGAGCTGGGAGCCGGTCGAGGGGCTGCTGAAGCACGAGCATCGCCCCAAATGGCAACCCGGCGGCGGTGGGCTCTGCCTCCATACGATCGTCGTCGATCCACACGACAGGGCGCGCATGGGGATCGCGATCTCGACCGCCGGCTTCTATCGCACCGACGACGGCGGCAAGAGCTGGCGCGCGCGCAACAACGGCGTCCGCGCCGTCTTCCTCCCGAACAACTATCCCGAGTTCGGCCAGTGCGTGCACAAGGTCGCGCACCATCCGGCGCGTCCGGAGCGTCTCTTCCTCCAGAACCACTGGGGTCTCTATCGCAGCGACGACTGGGGCGACACGTGGACCGACATCGCCAACGGCGTCCCCTCCGACTTCGGCTTCGCGATGGTGACGAACCCGAACGACGCCGACACGGTCTACATCATCCCCCTGCAGTCGGACCAGTTCCGCATCGTTCCCGAGGCGAAGCTGCGCGTCTACCGCACGCGCGACGCCGGCGCCTCCTGGGAGCCGCTCGCGAAGGGACTCCCGCAGGAGAACGCCTTCGAGTGCGTCCTCCGCGACGGGATGGCCGCCGACGCGCTCGATCCGGCGGGGATCTACTTCGGCACCCGCGGCGGTAAGCTCTACGGCTCGGCGAACGAGGGGGAGAGCTGGACGGAGATCGCCGACTCCCTGCCGCCGATCTGCTGCGTGAAGACGGCGGTCGTCGAGCGTTAGGCATCGCGTGGCGATCTCCGTCGTCGTCCCCCGCGCCCTCACTCCGTACACCCGCGGCGCGGGCACGCTCGTCGTGGAGGAGCCCTGCACGACCGTCGGCGACGCCCTCGCCGCGATCGCCGCGCGTCTCCCCGCCCTCACCGACCGCGTCCTCACCGAGCAGGGGGAGATCCGCCGCCACGTCAACGTCTTCGTCGGCGACGAGAGCGTCCGCTTCCTCGACGGCCTCGGGACGAGGGTCGAAGCGGGAACCGTCATCACCATCGTCCCCGCGGTGAGCGGCGGTTAGTCGGGCGCTCGGCTCTTGCTGCGAATGACAGAAGGCACGAAGGCACGAAGGAGTTGTCAACAAACCCTTCGTGCCTTCGTGCCTTCTGTTATAAGCAGCAGATCTTATCGCCTGCTCACGGCCCCGTCCCCGGCACCTGCTGTCCGGTCTGATCGGGCTGGTCGACCTGGCGCGGGCGGAGCTTGAGCGCCTGACCGAAGTTGCGCGAGAAGGTGACCACCACGCCGCGCATCCCGAACTTCCGCTCGCTCCTCTCGATCACCTGGCCGTTGCGCGTATCGTAGCCGAAGGCGCTCAGGTTGAAGGGGTCCTGCACCCGCACCGTCAGGCTCCCCTTGTCGCCGAAGAGCTTCTGGCGCAGGGCGAGGTTCGTGAAGACGAAGGCGTGCTGCGTCCCGCCCTCCGTCTTCGCCGCCGCGCGATAGCTCAGGAAGCCCATCAGGTCGAGCGTCGGCGACAGCTTCCACGTCGCGTTGGAGCGAGCGGTCCAGACGAACGCCTTCGTCGAGAGCGCACCCGCGTCGCTGGAGTACCGGTATGCGCCGCCGCCGCCGAAGAGATTCAGCCCGCCGAGCCGGTAGGTGACGTTGAGGTCCGCGCCCGCCGCGGTGCTGCTGGCGACGTTCGCGAACGTCCCGACGCTCACCCCGCTCGTGTCGACGTAGCGGATGAAGCGCACGGCGTGCGCCGTCTTCCGATAGTACGGCGTCAGCTGCAGCGAGCCCCACTTCTTCGTGTCCTGCAGCCCGAGCTCGAACGCGTCCGTGTACTCCGGACGCAGGTTGGGGTTGCCGACGAAGACGTTGCGCGGATCCTCGCGCCGCTCGATGGGGCTGAGCTGGAACGGGTCCGGACGCGTGATGCGCCGCGAGTAGCTCGCCTTGAGCTGCCGCAGGTCGGTCACGTTCCAGGCGAGCACCGCGCTCGGGAAGGCGCTGCCGTAGCCGTTGCGGTAGGAGCCGCCCCCGTTAGGCAGCGCGAAGTTCGTCTGTGCGTTCTCCAGCCGCAGCCCGCCCTGCGCGTCCACCCTGCCGACCTTCTGCGAGAGCAGCCCGTACACCGCACCCACCTGCTCGTGATAGTCGAAGCTGCTCGCGCGCTGGGCCGAGTCGACGTAGACGCCGTTCGCGTCACGGTACGCCGCGGTGAAGTCGTTCGACGTCGTCCGCTGCGTTCCCTTCGCGCCCAGCTCCAGCTTCGTCTTCGTCCCGAAGGGGTGCGCGAAGTCCGACTGCAGTGACCAGAGGGGGACGCCGGAGTTGTTGACGTCGAGCTCCGCGGGGATGTTCCGCGTCGCCGCGTCCGCCTGCACCACGGCGCCCGACATCCGGCTGTTCATGTCGAAGGAGTTCTCGTTGAAGCGGAGCTCCGTCGAGAACGTCGTCGCCAGCGGTGCCTTCGGGGGCGCGATACGTCGGAAGGCGAGGGCGTAGTCCTGCGTCAGCATCCTCCCGCGGCTGCCGCTGAACTGGTTGAACAGACCCGTCACCGTTCCCGTCGAATCGAGATTCGCGTAGTAGTTCGAGAAGTCGCGATTGAACCGGCCGCCGGAGGCGACCGCGTCGGCGGTGAACGCGTCGCGCTCGCTCAGCTTGTACTCGGCGCGCAGCGTCGCGTTCTGGAAGAGCGGACGTCCCGTACCCTCGAAGCGGCCGTTCACGAACGCCGGGCCGTCGCTGAACAGGTTCTCGCGATTCGAATAGCCGCTGAACTGCCGCTCGTCGCGGAAGAAGCTGTAGCTCCCGAGGAAGGTGAACGGGCCCTCCTGCCGCCCGAGGTTCCCTGAGACGTTCGCCATCCCGGTCGATCCCGCGCCGGCGTTGACGCCGCCGCTCCACCCCATGTCGGCCTGCTGGTTGAGCACGATGTTGATGATCCCCGCCGTCCCCTCGGGATCGTCCTTCGCCGACGGGTTCGACGCCACCTCGACGCGCGTCACCGTCGACGCGGGAAGCTGCGCGAGGAAGTTGCCGAGCTGCTGCCCGTGCAGCGGCGAAGGACGGCCGTTGATCTGTACGACGACGTTCTGGTTCCCGCGCAGGCTCACGTTGTTGTCGCCGTCGACCTCGACCGAGGGCACGTTGCGCAGGACGTCCACCGCCGTCCCGCCGGTCGCGGCCGGCATGTTCTTCGTCGAGTAGCTGTTGCGGTCCGGCGCCAGGGCGACGTCCGGCCGCTCCGCGGTGACCGTCTGCGTCTGGAGCTGCACCGGGATCGCGGCCACCGTCAGTCTGCCGAGGTCCGCTACCGGCTGCTCCACGCTCAGCTCGACGCCCGCGCGTACGAACGGCGCGAAGCCGATCGCGCGGAAGCGCACGACGTAGCGCCCTGGCGTCAGCCCGCTCACGCGGAAGCCGCCGTCCGCGTCAGGCAGCGCGCCGCCGACGAAGACGCTGTCGCTCGCGCGACGCACCGCGACGGAGCCGATGGTGATCGGCTGGCCGGAGCTCGTCTCGACGAGCCGGCCGCGGATCTCGCCGCTCGGCGCCGGCCGCGCGCCCGCGGGAGCAGTCGACTGTGCGGCCGCCGCCGCGGATGTGACGAGGGCGGCGCCAAGCAGGGCCAGGGCGCGGAAGAGTGATGTCGTGGGCACGGGACGCTGCACAGTTGAGATCCGGGGAGGGACGGCTTACCCCTGAGACACATGGACGATCGCCGGCGTTTCTCGGGCAGATGCAAGAGTCTCGTACGAGCGGCCGCGGCGACGAGTTGCCCGCCTCGCGGCCGTCCTGGTACAGTCGCATCTTCGTGCCGGTCGAAGACTCGCTCGAGCATCGTGTCGATTCCGCGATGCCTCACTCGACATACGGGTAGGGCAGCGCCCACGTTGGGTCGCTGGCTCCGAACTCATCCCGAAAGGAGATCGACGATGCGCTTCATGATCATCCGCAAGGCGGACGCGCAGACCGAAGCCGGTGTCATGCCGAGCACGGAGCTGCTCGAGGCGATGGGCAGCTACATGGGCGAGATGGAGCAGGCGGGGATCCTGCGCGGTGGCGACGGGCTGCACCCGAGCTCGAAGGGCGCGCGGGTGAAGTTCAACAAGG
>JABFXM010000109.1 GCA_013361745.1 Gemmatimonadaceae bacterium
CTCGCCGGCGGCGCCGCGCTGTCCGCGCTCGGGCGGATGGCCTCGCTCGGGCCGATCAGCGCACCCGCCGCCGAGTCGGCGCGAACCTCGATCGTCCCGCCGAGCGCCTTGTACTGCGCGGGTGCGATCGCCGCGAAGGTGATCGCCGAGACGCCGGTCAGGTCGAGCTGCTTCAACCGCACCGTGGACCCCGGGCGGCTGACGACGGTCACCTCGGCCGGCAGCTCCCCGACCTTCTGCTTCTGCACCCCGTCGGAGAGATCACCGCTCGCGACGACCACCGTCGGCGAATGCAGCACCACCGACTGCTCGCGCGAGATCGCCGGCATCCCGTTCGCGCCGCGATCGGTGTAGGCCGCGCGGAGCACGAGCACGCCATGCGGCGCAGCGCCGGACGAGGTGTCGGGCGTGTACGCGCCACGCGTCGGCAAGGTCGGCGCGCGCGTCGGCTTGTCGGCGAGGCTGAGGATGTACGCGACCATCTCGCGCGTCTGCTCCTCGGTGAGCTGCGGATGCGCGGGCATCATCACCTGTCCCCACACCCCCGAGCCGCCGCCGCGGATCTTCTTCACGAGGCGCGCGGTCGCCGCGCTGTCGTCGTGATACTTCGCGGCGACCTGCGCGTACGCGGGACCGATCGACTTGCGGTTCCACTGGTGACAGGCGAGGCAGTCGCTCCCCTCGATCATCTTCTTTCCCGCCGCGTGCGCGACCGGCTCGGCGCCGGTGTTCTTCCCCGGCTGCTCGCCCCCCGCGGGCTCCGCCGAGCCGAGTCCGTCCTTCAGGTAGCTCGCGGTGACGCGCACGCGGCTCGGCGCGATGCGGCCGCCGCGCAGCGAGCCATCCTCGCGATCGGTGACGTTCACCGCGTAGCGCACCGGCACGCGCGGGAAGAAAAAGGTCTTGTTCCCGCCGACGAGATCGACCGCGACCTTCGGCGGCTCGTTCCCCGCGACCACCTGCAGCTTCGCCGACGCGCTCGCCCCCGAGGGATCGGTGGCGGTGAGCGTCGCGGTGTAGGTCCCGGCGCGGGTGAAGGTGTAGGTCGGGTTCGGGTCGGTGAGCGTCTTCAGCACCTTCCCGTTGCGATCCGCGATCTTCCACTCGTAGCGCAGCGTGTCCTCGTCGAGGTCCGTCGTCCCCGCCGAGGAGAGCGTCACGCGCAGCGGCAGCGCCCCCGCCGGCTGGTCGACGCCGACGGCGACGAGCGGCGTGCGATTTCCCGCCGTGTACTCGATGCGGATCAGGCGCGCGTCGTCGTTCCCCTGGAACCACGCGGTTCCGTACTCGAGCATGTACAGGTCGCCGTTGGGCCCGAACTGCATGTCGACGGGATTGCTGAACTTGTGGGTCGGCATGAAGCCTTCCATCGAGGCGAAGTCGCCGTCAGGCGCCATCGTCACCGCCATGATCCAGCCGCGCATCCACTCGTAGATGAGCAGCTTCCCGTCGTAGTACGCCGGGAACGGCCGCGCCGCGCTCGCGAAGTCCTCGCGATGATAGACGGGCCCCGCCATCGCCGCGCGACCGCCGCTGCCGACGAGCGGGAACTCCGGCGACGCCGCGTACGGGTACCAGATGAACGCGTTCTGCGCCGGCGGCAGCTCGGTGAGCCCGGTGTTGTTCGGCGAATGATTCAGCGGCCGCACCGGATCGAAGGGATGGCCCGACTTCACCGTCACGGAGTCGATGAACTCCGTCTTGATGTACGACTTGTTGTCGGCGATGAAGTAGGGCCAGCCGAAGTTCCCTGCTCGGCGCGCCTGGTTCACCTCGTCGTAGCCGCGCGGGCCGCGTCCCACCGAATCGACCGGCGCATCGGGGCCGACGTCGCCCCAGTAGAGAAAGCCGGTGTGCGCGTCGACCGCGATGCGATACGGGTTCCGGTGACCCATCGTGTAGATCTCCGGCCGCGTCTTCGCCGTTCCCGGCGGGAAGAGATTCCCCGCGGGGATCGTGTACGTGCCGTCGGGCTCGGGATGGATGCGGAGGATCTTTCCGCGCAGGTCGTTGGTGTTCGCCGACGACTTCTGCGCGTCCCACGGCGAGCGCCCCGGCCGTTCGTCGATCGGCGCGTAGCCGGTGGCGAAGGGGTTCGAGTTGTCGCCGGTCGAGACGAAGAGATTGCCGTGTCCATCGAAGGCGATCGAGCCGCCGGTGTGGCAGCACTTCTCGCGCTGCGTGCGCACCTCGAGCAGGATCTTCCGCGACGCCATGTCGAGGGAGTCACCCTTCATGGTGTAGCGCGCGAGGACGTTCTTCGCCTCGGGGCCCGCGGGCGAGTAGTACATGTAGACGAAGCCGTTCGTCGCGAAGTTCGGGTCGGCGGCGAGACCGAGCAGCCCGTCCTCCGCCTCGCTGCTGTCCGCGTACCTCGTGCTCACCGCGATCGTGCCGATGCGCGTCACCTTCTTCGTCGCCGGGACATAGAGGTTCACGAAGCCGTGCCGCTCGATGAAGAGCACGCGCTCGTCCGGCAGCACCGCGAGCTCCGCCGGCTCGTCCAGCTTCTCGGCCAGCACCACCTTCGTGAAGCGGTTCTCCTCGGGCCGCGCGCGGCCGAAGTCCACCGGCCCGTTGCCCATCGCCCAGCGCAGCCCGCCGAGCAGGTGGCGGAGGAAGAGCGGCTCGGTGTACGTCGCCTCCGTGTGTCCCATGTTGGTGTACCACGCGCGACCGCCGTCGAAGTCGTGGTACCAGCTCATCGGGTGGTGCGCGCCGTTCGTCCCTCCGTGGTAGCTCTTCTCGTCGATCTCGACGAGCACATGGATGCCCGGGTCGATCGACTTGAAGTTGTAGAACTCGCCCTCGCGCTCCCACGTGTCCGGGAATCCCGCGGTCGACGGGTGGCTCTTGTCGAGCACGTGGTACGTCCCCTTCTGGACATTCGGATTGTTCGGATGCCCGTTGAACCACGCGCCGGCGAGCCGGCCGTACCACGGCCAATCGTACTCCGTGTCCGTCGCCGAGTGGACGCCGACGTAGCCGCCCCCCGCCTGGATGTAGCGCTCGAAAGCGTCCTGCTGCGTCGCGTCGAGGACGTCGCCGGTCGTGTTCAGGAAGAGGACCGCCCGGTATCGCGCGAGATTCTTCGCGGTGAAGGCGGCCGCGTTCTCGGTCGTGTCGACGCCGAAGCCATTCTCGGCGCCGAGCTTCCGAATCGCGGCGATCCCGTTCGGGATCGAGCTGTGGCGGAAGCCGGCGGTCTTCGAGAAGACGAGGACGCGAGGCTGTTCACTCTGGCTGGCCGCGGGGCGAGCGAAGGAGAGGAGCAGCGCGAGCAGTGCGACGAATCGGATCATGGCAGGCGACGTTGACGGGTCACCCAATGTGCACCGCGCCCACCGCCCCGGAAAGACGGCGCGCACGCTCCGCCGCCACCGCTCAGCGCGGCTCGACGACCTCCCGGCCGCCGCGGTAGGCCGTGATCCCCGCGTTCGCGTCGTGAAGCAGGAGCAGGGCGTCACGCCTGCCGAAGCGCTGCATCACGTCGAGCATGACGCGCTCCTCCCCGCCCCACGGATACGCGAAGACGACGTCGAAGTCCTCGAGCGCGAGGCCGAGCTGCAGATATCCCGACGGGCCGTCGCCGATCGTGCCGGTGCGGTCCTCACCGTCGCGGCGCCGCGGCTCGTAGCCCGCCGGGAGGAAGCTCCCCTCGACGAAGCGCGCGCGCGACCGATACCGGGCCCCGACCTCGCGCGCCGTCGCGACGAGCGCGGGATCGAGCTCGATGCCGTACGCCTCGAAGCCGAGCAGGTCGGCCATGATGGTGATGATCCCGGTCGCCGAGCCCCACTCGAGGAAGCGCCGTCCGGAAGCGCGCAGGCGACCGAGCGTGGCGCGCACGACGTCGTAGTCGGCGGCCACGAAGGGGTGGAAGTGCCGGTCGCGCAGCTCGCGCTCGAAGCGCTCGAAGATCGCCCACCCCTCGGCGCAGAGCGCGTCGAGTCGCGCGTCGAGATGCGCGTCGACGGGATCGTGCGGTGTCGGCCTGGACATGAGGTTACGCCACCGCCGCCTTCAGGTGATCCGACAGCCGCAGCGTGAGCGCGACGAGGGTCAGCGTCGGGTTGACGCACCCCGCCGTCGGATACACCGCCGCTCCCGCGACCCAGAGGTTGCCGACGCCGTGCACGCGGCAGTTCGCGTCGACCACGCCCTGCTTCGGATCGGCGTGCATCCGCGTCGTCCCCATGTGATGCCAGCCGCCACCCAGCGACGCGGGCCAGGGCGCGTCGGCGCGCTCCATCACCCAGTCGCGCATCCGCATGCGGCCGACGCCGGCGCGCCCCATCTCGCGGCCGAGCGCTTCATAGAACCCGCGGAAGGAGCGACGGTCGAGCTCCGTGAGCCGCCAGTCGAGCCGCGCCCGCGGCATGCCTAACGCGTCGCGCTGCGCGGAGAGCGTGACGCGCGACGCGGGGTTCGGCGCCTGCTCCTGGCGGGTGAGGAGGTGAAAGGTGCGCGGCACCGGCGCCGCCGCCGTGGAGTCGACGGGCGGTACCGCGTCGTCGGGCGTCACCCGCTGCGTGCGCATTCCCTCGACGATAGCAGGCGTCGCCCACTGGAAGGTGCTCTGCGCCGGCTCGTCGAGCCCCCCCGGTGTCAGCGAGACGGTGGCATTCAGGATCCGCCGCTCGCGCTGTACCGCCGGCGCGAGCGCGATCTCGCCGCGCGCCTTCGTCCGCCCGAAGTCGAAGGCGTACTTCCGCATGTTCGGCCCGCGCGCGCCGAGCGTCACGAGCACCCCGCTCGGCA
>JABFXM010000595.1 GCA_013361745.1 Gemmatimonadaceae bacterium
CCCGTCTTCGCGCCGTCACCGAGCGGCTCGCGGCGGCGGAGTCGCGAGTGAAGATCCTGTCCGAGGAAGCCGACGGCGGGTTCGTGCTCGACGACTTCGATGAGTGAAGCTGGGCTGGCGACGGGTGCCGCGCGCGCGCGCGCGTCGGGCGTCGAACGCGCCGCGATCGACGCCGCCCTCGAGGAGTTTTGTGGCCTGTTCCTCGACGGGCTTCCAGCCGCCGTCGCCGACGCCATTCGCTACTCGCTCCTCGGGGAGGGGAAGCGGCTGCGCCCGGTGCTGGTGCTCGCGGCCTTCGAGGCGGCGGGTGGAGAGGGCGATGCGTCGCGGCTCGCCGCCGCGGTCGAGGTGGTGCACGCGTACTCGCTCGTGCACGACGATCTGCCCTGCATGGACGACGACGACATGCGTCGCGGCCGCGCGACGGTGCACCGCGTCTTCGGCGTCGCCGCCGCCACGGCGGCCGGCCTGGCGATGGTCCCGCTCGCGGTGCGCGCGGCCCTCCACGGCGCCGAGCTGCTCGGCCTCGACGACGTGCAGGTCAAGCGCATCGTCGCGGAGCTGATGCGGGCCTCGGGCGCGAGTGGAATGATCGGCGGGCAGCTGCTGGACCTGGAAGGCGAGGGGAGATCGCTGACCCTCGATGAGCTCGAGCGGATCCATCGCTCGAAGACGGGCGCGCTCATCGCGGCGGCAGTCCGCATCGGCGGAATCGCCGCGCGTGCCGACGAGGCGCGCCTGACGGCGTTCGGCGAGTACGGCGCGGCCATCGGCCTCGCCTTCCAGATCGCCGACGATGTGCTCGATGTCACCGCCACCACCGACGTGCTCGGGAAGACCGCGGGTCGAGATCTCGTCCTGAAGAAGAGCACGTACCCCGCCTTGCTCGGCGTCGAGGGAGCCAACAAGCGTGCGGCGGCCTTGGTGGACGACGCCTGCACGGCCCTCGCCCGGCGCGGATTGCTGACCGCCCAGCTGGAGGGCCTCGCGCGGTACGTGGTCGCCCGGCGAAATTAAAGAGGCCGCCGCCTCGTCCGGGGCCGGCCATTCCCGTTCTTCTTCCGCGTTTCGCGGATCGCAAATGTCGCTTCTCGATCGCGTCAACTCACCCGCCGACATCAAGTCGCTCAGCCGCGACGAACTGCGCACGCTCGCCGACGAGATGCGCGAGCGGCTCATCGACGTCTGCTCGCGCACCGGCGGCCACATCGGCGCGGGACTCGGGGTGGTCGAGCTGACCATCGCGCTGCACTACGTCTTCGACACTCCGCGCGATCATCTCGTCTGGGACGTCGGTCACCAGGGCTACCCGCACAAGATGCTCACCGGCCGCCGCGACCGCTTCGAGTCGCTGCGCACGGAGGGCGGCCTCTCCGGCTTCCTCAAGCGGACCGAGAGCGAGTACGACACTTTCGGCGCCGGACACGCGGGCACGGCGATCAGCGCGGGACTCGGGATGGCGACGGCGCGCGACCTGACTGGCCTCGACTTCAAGGTCGTCTCCATCCTCGGCGACGGCGCGCTCACCTGCGGGCTGTCGTACGAAGGGCTGAACAACGCCGGCCACTCCGACCGCGACTTCATCGTCGTCCTCAACGACAACGAGATGTCCATCGCGCCCAACGTCGGCGCGATGTCGAAGTACCTCGGCTCCATCCAGCGCAACTCGCTCTACAACCGCGTGCGCGAGAAGCTCGGCGAGATGCTTGAGAACGCGCCGTCGAAGCTCCAGGCGGTCGGACACCTGGTGAAGCGGTGGGAGGAGAGCGTCAAGAACTTCCTCACCCCCGGCGTGCTCTTCGAGGAGCTCGGCCTCCGCTACTTCGGTCCGATCGACGGTCACGATCTCGACTCGCTCATCGAGACCTTCACCGCCGTCCGCGAGCTGAGGACGCCGCGCATCGTTCACGTGATCACGCAGAAGGGGAAGGGCTTCCCGGCTGGTGAGCACGTCGAGAAATGGCACGCCCTTCCGCCGAATCACGACCCGGCCACCGGGAAGCAGCGTAAGGCTTCGTCCGCGAATCCCGCGTACACCGCCGTCTTCGGAAAGGGGCTCGCCGAGCTGATGGAGGAGGACGCACGCATCGTCGCGATCACCGGCGCGATGCCGAGCGGCACCGGCACCGGGATCATCGCGAAGAGCTACCCGTCGCGCTTCTTCGACGTCGGGATCGCCGAGGGACACGCCGTCACCTTCGCGGCCGGGATGGCCACGGGCGGGATCGTCCCGGTGTGCGCGATCTACTCGACCTTCCTGCAGCGCGCGTACGACAACGTCATCCACGACGTCGCGCTGCAGAACCTGCACGTGCTGTTCTGCATGGACCGCGCGGGACTCGTCGGCGAGGACGGCGAGACGCACATGGGGCTCTACGACATCCCCTATATGCTCGCCGTCCCGAACATGACGGTCACCGCGCCCAAGGATGCGACCGAGATGCTCGCGCTGCTGCGCACGGGCGTGGGGCATGCGGGCCCGTTCTCCGTCCGCTACCCCCGCGACGCGGCGCCCGATCTCGCGCCGCCGATGCGCGAGGTCGAGCCGGTGCAGTACGGAAGCTGGGAGGTGCTGCACAAGGGAAGCGAGATCGCGATCCTCGCCGTCGGCACGATGGTGCGGAACGCGGTCGAGGCGGCGCAGACGCTCGCCGCCGAAGGTCTCGACGTCACGGTCGTGAACTGCCGCTTCCTCAAGCCGCACGACGAGCTCACCCTCAACGCTCTCCTCGCCGATCACAAGGTGCTCGTCACCGTCGAGGAAGGCGTGGCGATCAACGGCTTCGGCGCGTACATCGCGGCGATCGTCGAGAAGCAGGAGCCGGCGGTGCGTGTCATTGCACACGGAGTTCCCGACCGGATCATCTACGCCGCGTCGCGCGCGAAGCAGCTCGCGCAGACGGGCCTCGACGCCGCCGGGATCGCGGCGAAGGTTCGCGCGCTGCACGAGAGCGAGGCCGTCGCCGGATGATGCGGATCGGCGTGGTCGGCCATCGCGGCTACGACGGCCTGGCCGGCGTGATGCGCCGACTCATCGAGCTGGAACGACGCCTCGACATCCGCTTCTCCTTCGAGGACGGCCTGCACGAGCTGGCCGAAGGTCATCCGCGACTCGGCGAGCCGTCGGAGCTCGATGCGCTGCTGACGCTGGGCGGCGATGGGACGCTCCTCCGTGGCGCGCGCCACCTCGCCGGTCTGCCGGTGCCGATCCTTGGCGTGAATCTCGGACGTCTCGGCTTCCTCACGACCTGCGGCATCGACGACATGGAGGCGGCGATCGAACGTCTCGCCTCCGGTGAGTTTCGCGCCGAGGCGCGCATGGCGCTCGACGTCCGCGCGCTCGACGTCGACGGCCAGGAGCGCAAGCGGTGGTCGGCGCTTAACGACGTCGTGCTGCACAAGGGCGGCTTCGCGCGCATGGTCTCGCTCGACGTCGAAGCCAACGGGGAGAGTGTCGCCTCCTACGCAGCCGACGGGATCGTGATCGCGACGCCGACCGGTTCGACCGCGTACAACCTCTCGGCGGGCGGACCGATCGTCGTGCCGACCGTCGAGTCGATCCTGCTCACTCCGATCTCGGCGCACACGCTCTCCGTGCGCCCGCTCGTGCTGCCGCCGAGCGCGGAGGTCACCGTGCGCGCCGCTGATGGCCCCGAGCAGCTATTGGTGACGGTGGACGGGCAGGTCGGAACCACCTTCGCGCCGGGCGAGACGCTCGCCGTGTGCCGGAGCGATCACGCGGTGCAGATCGTGCGCTTTCCCGGTGCGACATTCTTCTCGCGCATGCGCCGCAAGCTCGGCTGGGGCGGTCTCCTCGACCGCGACGAGCGGAAGGACGGCTGACGAACACGATGGTATGCTGACCGAGCTTCGGGTACGGAACTTCGCGATCATCGAGCAGCTCGCCCTTCCGCTGGCGCGCGGCTTCAACGTGCTCACCGGCGAGACGGGCGCGGGGAAGTCGATCATCGTCGGCGCACTCGGTCTTCTGCTCGGCGAGCGCGCGAACACCGACATCGTGCGCACCGGCTCGGACAAGGCGGTCGTCGAGGGCACCTTCGACGTGACCGATCGTCCCGAGCTCGCCGCGCTCCTCGACGATCGCGGGATCGACGTCGAGGAGCAGACGGTGGTGCTCAAGCGCGAGGTCGCCGCCGCGGGCCGCGCGCGCGCGTGGGTGAACGGCACGCCCGTGACTGCGGCGGTTCTCTCGGAGATCGGCCGCCTGCTCGTCAACGTGCACGGGCAGCACGAGGCGCAGACGCTCCTCGACGACAGCTCGCAGCGACACATCCTCGACGCGTACGCCGGCGCCGCGAGCACGGTCGCCGCGGTTCGCGCCGCGCATTCGACGCTCTCCGCGGTGCGTCACGAGATCACCGAGCTGCGGCGGCGGAAGGCGGACGCGGAGCGCCGCGCCGACTATCTGCGCCACGTGGTGCGCGAGATCGAGGACGCGCGCCTCGTCGAGGGTGAGGACGTCCGCCTCGACGAGGAAGCGCGGCGGCTCGAGCACGCCGAGGAGCTGCGCTCGCTCGCGAGCGGCGCCGCGTCCGCGCTCGATGGTGATGACGACGCGGTGCTCAGCCACCTCGGCGCGGTGCAGCGCGCGATCGCGTCGAGCACGCGCATCGACGCCGCGCGCAGCCGGCTGCAGGAGCTGTTCGACAGCGGCTATTACGCGCTCGAGGAGCTCGCGCGCGAACTCGAGGAGTACGAGGCGACGGTCGAGCTCGACCCCGAGCGGCTCAACGAGG
>JABFXM010000583.1 GCA_013361745.1 Gemmatimonadaceae bacterium
ACAGCGTCCCCCCGCGCGCCGACGGCGCGGCGTATCCGCTCGCGGGGACGCTCGCCATCTCGCAGTACGTCGTTCCGGGCATCTACGGCGACCCTGGGATCGTCTTCCGCATCGACGACACGCGCTACGGTTCCTACCCGAACCGCGAGTGGGCGGTGCCGATCTCCGAGCAGCTCGGCGTCCTCACGGAGCGCATCCTCGCGCGCAAGCCGCTCACGGCCGAGCGCGCGGTGTTCGACCCTCCGTCGCAGCGCGCGCAGACGTACATTTGGAGGGGGACGGTACGCGAGTTCGAGGAGGTCGATCGCGGCTCCCAGGTGTTGGCCGCCGTCCGCATCGATGCGCGAATCGTCCGCGTCTCCGATGACAGCATCCTCTGGTCGGGGACGAGTCACATCGAGCGCGCGGCGCGGGCGCCGAACATGCCGGGGATCGTTCAGACCCTGAGCGACATCGCGGCGGAAGCGGTGACCGATCTCGTGACGCGTGCGCGCGCGGAGCTGAAGCCTCCGCGCCCCTGAACGAAGCGCCAGTAAGCGAGGTACCATGAATCCCGAACGACTGACCGTGAAGTCCGGCGAGGCTCTCAACGAGGCGGTATCGCTCGCCCGCCGCGCCGGGAACCCGCTCGTCTACGACACCCACCTGCTCCTCGCCCTCCTCGCACAGGACGAGAGCATCGTCGTCCCCGTGCTGCAGAAGGTCGGCGCGAGCGTCGCGCAGATCCGCGAGCAGACGGAGCGCGAGTCGGCGCGGCACCCGAAGCAGAGCGGCGGCGCGCAGCCGGGAATGTCGCGCGAGCTGAATCAGGTGATGGATCGCGCCGAGGAGGACGCGCGCGAGCTCGGCGACGAGTACGTCTCCACGGAGCACCTCCTTCTCGCCCTCTCCGAGGTGAAGGGGACGGAGACGAACGCGATCCTCACGCGCGCCGGTGCGACGCCGAAGGCGCTGCGCGGCGCGATCGAGGGTGTGCGCGGTGCGCATCGCGTCACCGACCAGAATCCGGAGAACCAGTACCAGGCGCTCGAGAAGTACACGCGCGACCTCACCGAGTCCGCGCGCGCCGGGAAGCTCGATCCGGTCATCGGCCGCGACGAGGAGATCCGTCGCGTCATCCAGGTGCTCTCGCGTCGCACGAAGAACAACCCGGTGCTCATCGGCGAGCCGGGCGTCGGCAAGACCGCCATCGTCGAAGGCCTGGCGCAGCGCATCGTCAACGGCGACGTCCCCGAGGGACTCAAGGACAAGCGCCTCGTCTCGCTCGACCTCGGCGCCCTCATCGCCGGCGCGAAGTTCCGCGGCGAGTTCGAGGAGCGACTGAAGGCGGTACTCAAGGAGATCACGAGCGCGGAGGGCCGCTTCATCGTCTTCATCGACGAGATGCACACCCTCGTCGGGGCGGGGAAGGCCGAGGGCTCGATGGACGCGGGGAACATGCTCAAGCCCTTGCTCGCGCGCGGCGAGCTGCGCGTCGTCGGCGCGACGACGCTCGACGAGTACCGCACCCACGTCGAGAAGGATCCGGCCCTCGAGCGCCGCTTCCAGCCGGTGTACGTCGGCGAGCCGAGCGTCGAGAACACCATCGCGATACTGCGCGGGCTCAAGGAGCGCTACGAGGCGCACCATGGCGTGCGCATCACCGATGACGCGATCATCGCCGCGGCGACGCTCTCGCACCGCTACATCGGCGATCGCTTTCTCCCCGACAAGGCGATCGATCTCGTCGACGAGGCGGCGTCTCGGCTCCGCATCGAGATCGACTCGATGCCGCAGGAGATCGACGAGGTGGAGCGGCGCATCATGCAGCTCCAGATCGAGCGCACCGCGCTCGCGAAGGAGAAGGATGCGAGCGCGGTGGAGCGGCGCGAGGCGATCGACCGCGAGCTCGGCGACCTGCGCGAGCGCTCGAACGCGATGAAGGCGCAGTGGCAGCAGGAGAAGGAGATGCTCGGCGGCGTGGGCAAGATCAAGCAGGAGATCGACCAGGCGCGCATCGAGGCGGAGCAGGCGACGCGCGCGGGTGACCTGAACAAGGCCGCCGAGATCACCTACGGCCGTATCCCCGAGCTCGAGCGCCGGATGCGCGCGACCGAGCAGAAGCTGCAGAGCCGCGACGGGCGCCCGCAGTTCCTCAAGGAAGAAGTCACCGCCGAGGACATCGCCGAAGTCGTCGCACGGTGGACGGGCATCCCCGTCACGCGCATGCTCGAGAGCGAGAAGGAGCGCCTGACGAAGCTCGAGGAAGAGCTGGGCCGTCGCGTGATCGGGCAGCAGGAGGCGGTGACCGCGGTCTCGAACGCGGTGCGCCGCTCGCGCGCCGGGCTGCAGGATCCCAATCGCCCCATCGGCTCCTTCATCTTCCTCGGGCCTACCGGCGTCGGGAAGACGGAGACGGCCCGTGCGCTCGCCGAGTTCCTGTTCGACGACGAGCACGCGATGGTGCGCATCGACATGTCGGAGTACATGGAGAAGCACGCGGTCGCGCGACTCATCGGCGCGCCTCCGGGCTACGTCGGCTACGAGGAGGGCGGCCAGCTCACGGAGGCGGTGCGCCGACGGCCGTACTCCGTCATCCTCTTCGACGAGATCGAGAAGGCGCACCCCGACGTCTTCAACATCCTGCTCCAGATCCTCGACGACGGTCGGCTCACCGACTCGCAGGGCCGCACCGTGGACTTCCGGAACAGCGTCATCATCATGACGTCGAACATCGGGAGCCACTTCATCCTCGAGCACGCGGGCGAGGATCGCGTCATGGTGGAGACCCAGGTGATGGCCGCGCTGCGCCAGCACTTCCGTCCGGAGTTCCTCAACCGCGTCGACGACATCATCATCTTCCGGCCGTTAGGCCAGGAGGAGATCGAGCACATCGTCGGGCTGCAGCTCGGCAAGCTGGAGAAGCTGCTCGCCGACCGGAAGCTGACGCTCGAGCTCACCCCGGAGGCGCGCCGGATCATCGCCGAGGAGGGCTACGACCCGGCGTTCGGCGCGCGTCCGCTGAAGCGCGCGGTGCAGCGCCTGCTGCAGAACCCTCTCGCGCTCGCGATTCTGGAGGGCCGCTTCAGCGAGGGCGACACCATCCGCGCCGTGCCGGCGCCGGGTGGCGGCATCGCCTTCGAGCGCGCGGACGTCGCCGAGCCGGTCGGCCGTTAGGCGCCCGCCGGCGATGGCTCCGGGCGAGTCGGGCGGCGACGACCAGCGGTGGATGCGGGCGGCCCTCGATGCCGCCCGCGACGCGAAACGCGCCGGCGAAGTGCCGGTCGGCGCCGTGATCGTGCGCGACGGAGCCGTGCTGTCGGCGGCGAGCAACCGCACCGTTCGCGATCAGGACGCGACCGCGCACGCGGAGACCCTCGCGGTGCGCGACGCCTGCGCCGCGCTCGGCGAGTGGCGTCTCACCGGCTGCACGCTCTACGTCACGCTCGAGCCCTGCGCGATGTGCGCCGGCGCGATCGTGCTGGCGCGGATCGACCGCGTCGTCTTCGGCGCGTGGGACGACAAGGCGGGGATGGCGGGGTCGGTGGAGGACCTGCTGCGGCACCGCCGGCTGAACCACCGGCCGCAGGTCGCTGGTGGCGTGCTCGCCGAGGAGAGCGCGGATTTGCTCCGCGCGTTCTTCCGGCTGCGGCGTGCGCCGAACGAAGAGCGCCCAACGACGGGCGACTGACATGCGGATCGCGGGATTGCTGGTGCTGGCGGCGATCGGAGCGGCGGGATGCACCAAGGGCATCGGTCTCGTATCCGCGCCGACGGGCGGGACCTACGCCCTCGTCCGCGTCGGCGATCGACCGCTGCCCGCTGCCGTGCCCACCTCGAGCGGGGCCGACGCACGGGTCGCGGCGGGACGCCTGGTTCTCGACGGTCAGGAAGGGTTCACGCTGGAGCTGGGAGACGGCTACAAGACCACTTCGTATGGCGGGTACGGCTACGCCGGCGTGATTGCGGTGTGCAGCGGCCGGTACGCGCGGGCGGGCGCGTTCGTCGCCTTTCGCGTCGACGGCGTGAGCGAATGCAGCGCGACATTCAGGGGTGCCGGAAGCATCGGCGACGGGACGCTGCGCGTCGAGTATCGCGGCGCGAACCTCGAGTTCCAGCGCGTCTCGTCGCGTTGACACGACTCGGCGGCCCTTCTAGTTTTATGGGCTCAGGACAGGTGGCCGAGTGGTTGAAGGCACCGGTCTCGAAAACCGGCATACCGGCAACGGTATCGTGAGTTCGAATCTCACCCTGTCCGTCCTGTAGCGAGAACGTGAGGGCTCCGGCTCTCACCTTCTTTTTTTGTGGGAATGTGAAGTTGGGATGGGTGGCCGAGTGGTTTAAGGCGCACGCCTGGAAAGCGTGTGGACGGGCAACCGTCTCGCGAGTTCGAATCTCGCCCCATCCGTGAGCCCGGTGATTGGTGCACCGGTGCAGGGCTCCGTGGTCAAGCAGTACCGCGAAAGCTCCCCGTCGCGGAGTTCGGGCCCAAGAGGCCGGGACGACGCGCCATGCGAAGTAATCGTGGGCTCCCAAGCGTCGCGTACCAAGGGGGCCGTATCCCCCCGCTGCACGCGAGCTTTCCGCTCACGACTAGAATCGCCACCGCAATCGACGCGAATGCCGTGAGCTGGAGCGGAAGTCCCCCAAAGATCAGTGAGAGATCGCATTCCATCACGAGAAACCGCGCAAGCAGCGGGACAGCGGCTGCAGAGACCAGGAGGGTCTGGCCCGGGCGGTTGTGCAGGTCGTCGGCGCACCTCAGACGCA
>JABFXM010000424.1 GCA_013361745.1 Gemmatimonadaceae bacterium
ACGCTCGCCGCCGACGGCCAGTGATAGTCGACGTAAGGCATCCCCGGTGAGCGGCGTGGCCAGAGATCGATCGGCGCCCCGACGTCGGCCCGCAGGATCTCGCGCAGCCCGGCCCAGCCGGCGTCGGGCGGTCGATGGTCGGCGGAGCCGGTCGCCAGCTCGACGATGACCGTCGCACCTCCCCGGGCGTGCGTCGCGAGGAACGTCGCGCACCCGCGCGAGAGCCCGGTCGCCGCCGGCACGACGATCAGCGCGGGCCAGTGCCTGATCTCGCCGCTCGTTCGCGCCCACCGCGTGCCGAGCGACGACAGCGCCGATTCGTAGCCCGCGATCGATTCGCGGATCCCGCAGGACGACCCGAGGTCCACCAGCACGCACTCGGCGCCTTCGCTCGCGGGCAGCGGAGCCGGCGCGCCCGCGGCCGCGCCTGGGAGACCGATCGGCAGCGTCATCGCCGCGGCGCTGCCTAACGCGCACTCGATGAAGCGCCGCCGCGTGACCGCCATCTCAGAGATCCCCCGCGATCAGCCGGTCCATCGCCGCGGCCGTGTCGTGGAACTGCTGGTCGCGCGCGAAGCGGTACCGCGACTCCATCTCCGCGATCAGCCACCCGTCGTAGTTCACCTTCCGCATCGCGGCACGGATCGCGGCCCAGTCGTTGTCGCCGAGGAAGAGGTTCGTGTAGACGCTCTGATCCCCGCTGCGGCCGCGATGCTTCAGGACATCCTTCAGATGGATGCGCGTGATCCGCGGCCCGTGCATCTCGATCCACTGCTCGGCGAACCCGGTGTCGTGGATGTTGCCGACGTCGAGGTGGATTCCCACCGCGGGGCTGTTCACGTCGTCGAGGAACTGCCGGAACTCGCGCGGACTGAGAAGGAAGCGCTGCTCCGAGTTGCAGTTCTCGATCCCGATCTTCACCCCCGCGCGCGTCGCCGTCGGGCCGAGCGTGCGCAGCGCGTCGACGCAGCGCTGGTAGACCTCGTTGTACGGCACCTCCTCGGTCACCAGCCCGGCGACGACGAGCACCGCGTCGGTGCCGAGGAGCTGCGCCGTCTCGATCTCCCGCTCGACGATGCGCATCGCCTGCGCGCGCACCTTCGGGTCGCGCGCCGAGAGCGGCGACGCCCAGTGCAGCCCCGTCGAGACGTTGGAGACGACGAGTCCCGCGCTCTCGATCTTCCGCCGCAGCTCGCGCACCTCGGCGTCGCTCGTTGCCATCTGGAACCAGGGCATGTCGCCGAGCCAGAGCTCGATCCCGTCGTAGCCGGCGCGCTTCACGAGGTCGAGCCCCCGCTCGAAGCTCCAGACCTTCGGGATCATGTTGTCGCCGATGGATTTCTTCATGGTCTCCGGATCATAGGGCGGCGGGCGGGAAAGTCCACGCCCGGCGGTGGGGACGGGAAGCTTGCGGGGTCGCCGACGTGACGGTAAGATGACGCCTCGCTGCCAGCCCGGGACCGCGCGCCTCGTCGCGCTCGATGTCCTTCCCGCGACCGGACGGCAGTCGATCCCCCTCCCACTCGCCGCGAACCCGCCTCCCCGGAGAACCTGAGGATGTACCCATGAGACGTCGTCTTCGACTGCTCGCCCTCTTCATGGCCTGCGCGCCGCTGGTGCTTCCTCGATTGGCACCGGCTCAGAGCGCATCGACGACGATCACCGGCCGCGTCACGGACGCCGTCGCCGGCGTCGGGATCGCGAACGTCCAGGTCACCGTCGTCGGCACGAACGTCGGGGCGGTGACCGGCGACGACGGCCGCTACGCGATCCGCGCGGCGCCCTCCGGCAACCTCACGCTGCGCGCCGTGCGCATCGGCTACGCCGAGGCGAAGCAATCCGTCGTCGTCGCCGCGGGCGCCGTCACCACGGCCGACTTCGCCCTCCGCGTCGCGCCGGTGAACCTGTCGCCGGTGGTCACGACCGCGGCCGGGGTGACGACGCGGCGCGAGGAGGTCGGCCACACGGACTACAGCTTCGACGCGGCGAAGATGGTCGCGACGAGCCCCGTCGCGAACATGACCGACCTGCTCACCGCGCGCGCGCCGAGCGTCCAGGTCCTCAACTCGACGACGACCGGTGGCGGCGCGCGCGTGCGCATCCGCGGCACGAGCTCGCTCTCGCTCAACAACGAGCCGATCTACATCATCGACGGCGTGCGGATGACGAGCAACGTGAGCTCGATCGACGCCAACATCTTCACCGGCGGCACCGCGCCGTCGCGCACCGGCGACCTGAATCCCGACGAGATCGAGTCCATCGAGGTCGTGCCGGGCCCTTCGGCGTCGACCCTCTACGGCACCGACGCGGCGAACGGCGTCATCGTCATCACGACCAAGCGTGGTCGCGCCGGACGCACCCAGTTCAACACGCACCTCGAGCGCGGGCTGATCCACGACTACCACGATTACCCGACGGCCTACTCCATCGCGCGCAATGGCACGACCCCGCGCGCGACGCGGCTCTGCACACTGCCGCAGGTCTCGGCCGGCACCTGCACCGCGGACTCGCTCTTCTCGTTCAACCTCTTCAAGGACAAGTCCACGACGCCGCTCGGCACCGGCGATCGCTCCCTCTACGGGCTGCAGCTCCAGGGCGGGACGGACGCGGTCCGCTTCTTCACCTCCGGGGACTACGAGCAGGAGACGGGGATCCAGAAGATTCCCGATTTCGACATCGCCCGCGCGCGCTCGACCGGTGTCGCGCTGCGCGACGCGTGGCAGCATCCGAGCCAGCTCCAGAAGATCAGCCTGCGCGGGAACCTCGACGCTGCGCTGACGCCGCGCGCCGACCTCGCGGTGAACACCGGCTTCATTCGCTCCACCCTCCTCATCCCGCAGTCGGACAACAACGCGGCGGGACTCTTCTCCAACGCGCTCGGCGGCCCGGGCTACAGCGACGGCGTCAACGGCGGCATTCCGCTGCACGGATTCCGCGCGTTCACTCCGCTCGAGATGTTCCAGGCCGAGACGTACCAGTACATCAACCGCTTCATCGGCAACGCGACGGCGCACTACCGCCCGTTCACCTGGCTCTCGGGGACGGCGGTCCTCGGCGCCGACGTGACGAACCGGAACGACACCCAGCTCTGCCGCCGCAACACCTGCGCGAACTCGGGGACGCGGCGCCTCGGCTTCAAGTCGGACAACCGTGCCTGGTTCTACACGTACACCGCGAACGGATCGGCGACCGCATCCTTCCAGCCGACGCAATCGCTCGGCAGCAAGGCGACGGTCGGCGTGCAGTACGTCAACTCGATCATCAACGGGAACGAGACCTTCGCCTCGCAGCTCCCCGTGGGCTCGACCTCGGTCGGTTCCGGCGCGGTGCAATCGGCGGGCGAGTTCACGTCGATCAGCCGCACGCTCGGCGCTTTCGTCGAGGACGCGCTGTCGTGGCAGGATCGGATTTACCTCACCGCCGCGATCCGCACCGACCAGAACAGCGCGTTCGGCACGAACTTCCAGCACGTCATCTATCCGAAGGTCAACGGTGCGTGGGTGATCTCGCGCGAGCGCTTCTTCCCGCAGATCTCCGCGATCTCCTCGCTGCGCCTGCGCGGCGCCGTCGGTGCCTCGGGACAGCAGCCGCGCCCGACCGACGCCCTGCGTTACTTCACGGCGGGCACGTTCAGCGTCGATCAGTCCGACCAGCCGGCGGTGCTGCTGTCCACGCTCGGCAACGCCAACCTGCGCCCCGAGCGCGCGACGGAGTCGGAAGCAGGGCTCGAGCTGAGCATGTTCCAGGATCGCATCTCGTACGAGGGCACTTACTACAACAAGCTCTCGCGTGACGCGCTCATCGCCGAGGTCATTCCCGGATCGCTCGGCACCGGCGCGACGACGCGGTTCTCCAACCTCGGCGCGATCAAGAACCTCGGCTTCGAGCACGTCCTGCGTGCCGTCGTCCTCGATCGCGACTACCTCCGCTGGGACTTCACGGGCACCTACAACACGCTCGCCAACAGGATCGTCAGCCTCGGGCCGGTGCCGTTCCCACCGGGCGGAATCATCCAGCAGCGCGTGGGCTATCCCCTCAATTCGTACTGGGGGCAGAAGATCCTCGGCTACAAGGACGCGAACGGCGACGGAATCCTCACCGTCGACGAGGTCACCGTCGATCCGGCGACGACCTTCCTCGGTTCGTCGCAGCCGACTCGCGAGAGCGTCATCAACAACAGCTTCGAGGTGCTCGACCACATGCTGCGGCTGAACACGCTCGTCGACATGAAGGGCGGGTACATCGTCCGCAACGGCACGGAGCGCATCCGCTGCCAGAACCGTGTGAACTGCACGGGAGTCGCAAACCCCCATGCCAGCCTCCGCGAGCAGGCGCGCGCCGTCGCGCTGATCAACAACCCGGCCCGGACGTCCGCCGGCTACAACGAGAAGGTGCACTTCACGCGGCTTCGCGAGCTCTCGCTCACCTTCCTCCCGCGGAAGACCTGGACGCAGCGGTATCTGCACTCCGACAACTCCAGCCTGACGCTGGGCATCCGCAACGTCCACGTCTGGACGAACTACACGGGGATCGATCCCGAGAGCAATTACGGACAGGACGACGTCCAGAACGACTTCCAGACGTTGCCGCCGCCGACCTACTTCACCCTTCGCCTCAATCTGGGGTTCTGATGCGTCGACACATTCTCACGCCGCCCGCCCGCCGGCGCACGACCGCCGCGCGCCGCCTGCTCGTCGCCGGGGCCGCGGTCGCGCTGCTCGGCGCGTGCGACAGCCTGACGAGC
>JABFXM010000405.1 GCA_013361745.1 Gemmatimonadaceae bacterium
CGTTCCATCATTCGTCTTCGACGGACAGTATCTCGTCGAGGGCGGGCAGGCGCCCGAGACGTTTCTCGCCGCGCTCGAGCAGGTCGCCTCCCGCGCGGGCGAGGAAGCATCGGCATGAGCGCGGAGCCGAAGGTCGTCGTCATCACCGGCGCGAGCTCGGGGATCGGCGCCGAGGTCGCGCGCACGCTCGGCGCGGCTGGACACTCGCTGGTGCTCGCCGCCCGACGCGAACAGGAGCTGCGGCTGGTCGCGGCCGCCGCGGGAAGCTCCACGCTCCCCGTCGCGACCGATGTGACGGACCGCGCGTCCGTGAATCGCCTGCGCGACGAGGCCATCCGCACCTTCGGCCGGATCGACGTCTGGATCAACAACGCCGGGCGCGGCATCACGCGTCCCGTCCTCGAGCTCACCGACGAGGACTTCGACGAGATGATGCGCGTCAACGTCAAGTCGGTGCTCTATGGCATGCAGGCGGTCGTCCCGTACTTCATCGATCGCGGCCGCGGCCATCTGATCAACGTCTCGTCCTTCCTCGGCCGCGTTCCCGTCGCCAGCATCCGCTCGGCGTACAACGCGGCGAAGGCGGCGGTCAACGCGCTCACCGCCAACCTGCGCGTCGATCTCCGCGCGAAGCATCCCGAGGTTCACGTCTCCCTGGTGATGCCGGGGATCGTGACGACCGACTTCGCGAGAAACGCCCTCGGCGGGATCGCTCCCTTTCCTCCACCGGGTGTGGTATCGGGAGCGACACCCGGCGCGATGAAGCCGCAGACGGCGCCCGAGGTCGCGGCGGTCATCGCGCAGCTCATCGCGAACCCCGTCGCCGAGGTCTACACCAATCCCGCCAGCGCGGCCATCGCGCGGAAGTACTACGAGGACGTCGCCGCCTTCGAGGCGGCGCGTGGTGCGTAGCGGCTCGTGCTCGGCGCAGCAAGCGGGTCGACGCCTGCGCTAGCTTTGGCGGATGGCTGAAGAACACGGCACTTCCGAGCTCACGCTCGATCCGCGGACGCCGGCGGAATGGGACGCATTCCGCGAACTCGCGCGCCGCATGGTGGATGACATGCTCGCCCACCTCTCGTCGCTCCGCGACCAGCCCGCCTGGCGCGAGATGCCGCCCTCGGTGCGTGCCGCGTTCGACGGCGGCGCGCCACGCGCCGGGATCGGCGCCGCGGCCGCCTACGAGGCGTTCGTTCGCGACGTGCTTCCGTACCCGAACGGGAACCTGCACCCTCGCTTCTTCGGCTGGGTCCAGGGCAACGGCACGCCGTTAGGCATGATGGCCGACATGCTCGCCGCGGGACTCGACCCGCACCTTGCCGGCTTCAACCATGCACCCGCCCTCGTCGAGCGGCAGGTGCTCGACTGGCTCGCGGCGCTGATGGGGATGCCGGGCGCGAGCGGTCTGCTCGTCAGCGGCGGGACGATGGCCAGCACCCTGGGACTCGCCGTGGCGCGCGTCGCGAAGGCGCGCGACCTCGGCTTCGACGCGCGCGAGCTGGGGATGCAGCAGTGGACGGATCTTCCTTCGCATCCGCCGCTGGTGTTCTACGGCTCGGTAGAGACGCATGGCTGGGCGCGCAAGGCGGCCGAGCTGCTCGGACTCGGCAATCGCGCGTTCCGCCGTGTCCCGGTCGACGCGCAGTATCGCCTCGACATCGCGGCGCTCGAGCGCGCGCTCGACGAGGATCGAGCGTCGGGATTGACGCCCTTCTGCGTCGTCGGGACCGCGGGCACCGTGAACACCGGCGCATCCGACGATCTGGCGGCGCTTGCCGCGCTTTGCCGGCGTGAGAAGCTCTGGTTCCATGTGGACGGCGCCTTCGGCGCTCTCGCCTATCTCTCCGAATCCCTGCGCCCGCTGGTCGCCGGGCTCGATCAGGCGGACTCCCTCGGCTTCGACCTCCACAAGTGGGGCTATCTCCCCTTCGAATGCGCGTGCGTGCTCGTCCGCGATCCGGCGATCCACACCGGCGCGTTCGCGACCACCGCGAGCTACCTCGCCGGCACGACGCGCGGTGTCATCGCCGGCGGACTTCCCTTCGCCGATCGCGGCATCGAGCTGACGCGCGGCTTCAAGGCGCTCAAGGTCTGGATGTCGTTCATGGCCGACGGCGTCGACAAGCTCGTGCGGATGATCGAGCAGAACGTCGAGCAGACGCGCTACCTCGTCGCGCGCATCGAGGCGAGCGAGGATCTCGAGCTCCTTGCCCCGGCGCCCCTCAACATCGTCTGCTTCCGCTACGCTCCGCCGCGCGCCCACGAGTCCGATCTGAACGCACTGAACGAGAGCATTCTCGTTCTGCTGCAGGAGCGCGGGATCGCGGTGCCCTCGGGTACGACGCTCGGCCGACGCTTCGCCATTCGCGTCGCCAACACCAACCATCGTACCCGGCGCGAGGATCTCGACACGCTCGTGCGGGGCGTCCTCGAGATCGGACGGGAGCTCGGCGACGGGCGGTGAAAAAGAGAAGCGGGGCGACTCCGGTCGCCCCGCTTCTCAGCGCTACAGCCGTCGCACGGCTTCGGTCGTCAGACGTCCAGGTTGCTCGCGAAGCGCGCGTTCTGCTCGATGAAGACGCGCCGCGGCTCGACGTCGTCGCCCATCAGCGTCTGGAAGATGTTGTCCGCCAGCACCGCGTCCTCCATGCTCACCTTGAGCAGCGTGCGGTGCTCGGGATCCATCGTCGTCCGCCAGAGCTGCTCCGGGTTCATCTCGCCGAGCCCCTTATAGCGCTGGATGTTGACGCCCTTGTTGCCGTCGCCGTTGCCGTTCCCGCCGCCGAGGCGCTTCGCGATCTCGTCCCGCTCGGCCATGTCGTAGGCGTAGTACTCCTCCTTCCCCTTGGCCACGCGGAAGAGCGGTGGCTGCGCGATGTAGACGAAGCCCGCGTCGATCAGCTCCGGCATCTGGCGGAAGAAGAACGTCAGGAGGAGCGTGCGGATGTGCGCGCCGTCGACGTCGGCGTCCGTCATGATGATGATCTTGTGGTAGCGCGTGCCATCGAGCTTGAACTCCTCCTTGATCCCCGAGCCGATCGCCGTGATGATCGTCCGGATCTCCTCGTTCGACAGCACCTTGTCGATGCGTGCCTTCTCGACGTTGATGATCTTGCCGCGCAGCGGCAGGATGGCCTGGAAGGCGCGGTCGCGCCCCTGCTTCGCCGACCCGCCCGCCGAGTCGCCCTCGACGAGGTAGATCTCGCACATCGTCGGGTCGGAAAGCGAGCAGTCGGCGAGCTTGCCCGGCAGGTTGCCGACGTCGAGCGCCGACTTCTTCCGGGTGAGATCGCGCGCCTTGCGCGCCGCCTCACGCGCCCGCGCCGCGCTCATCGCCTTGTCGATGATCGAGTTCGCGACGCGCGGATGCTCCTCGAGGTAGCTGCCGAGCAGGTCGTTGACCACCGACTTGACCGCGCTCTCCGCCTCGGAGTTGCCGAGCTTCGTCTTCGTCTGCCCCTCGAACTGCGGCTCGCGAACCTTCACCGAGAGCACCGCCGTGAGCCCCTCGCGCACGTCGTCGCCCGTGAGCGTCGTCTCTTTGTCCTTCTTCGCGAGGCTCGACTTCTGGATGTACTGGTTGATGACGCGCGTCAGCGCGCTCTTGAAGCCGGTGAGGTGCGTCCCACCCTCGTGCGTGTTGATGTTGTTGACGAAGGAGAAGACGTTCTCGGTGTAGCCGTCATTGTACTGCATCGCGAGCTCGATCCCGATGTCGTCCTTCTCGGTCTCGAGGTAGATCACCTCGTTGTGCAGGACCTTCCGGTTGGTGTTCAGGTGCTGCACCATCTCGCGGAGCCCGCCCTTGGCGTGGAAGGTCTCCTCCTTCTCCTCGCCCGGACGCTCGTCCTTGAGCGTGATCGTCACGCCCTTGTTGAGGAAGGACAGCTCGCGCAGGCGGGCCTGCAGCGTCGAGTAGTTGTAGGTCAGGACGCTGAAGATCTGCGCGTCGGGCTTGAACCAGACCTTGGTGCCGGTCTCGTTCGCCTTGACCTTGCCGAGGACCTTGAGCTTGCTGCGCGTGTCGCCACGCACGAAGTCCATGTAGTGCTCGTTGCCACCGCGCTTGATCCAGACCTTGAGCTGCTCGGAGAGCGCGTTGACGACGGACACGCCGACACCGTGCAGACCACCGGAGACCTTGTACGTGTTCTTGTCGAACTTGCCGCCCGCGTGCAGCACGGTCATCGCGAGCTCGACGCCCGGCATCTTCTCCACCGGGTGGACGTCGACGGGGATCCCGCGCCCGTTGTCGATGACGGTGATCGAGTTGTCGTGGTGGATGACCACGTCCACGCGGTCCGCGTGACCGGCCAGCGCTTCGTCGATGGAGTTGTCGACTACCTCGTAGACGAGGTGGTGCAGTCCGCGCTCCGACGTCGAGCCGATGTACATGCCCGGCCGCTTCCGCACCGCCTCGAGCCCCTTGAGCACCTGGATCTGCCCTGCGTCGTACGCCTTCGAGTCCTTCTCGTCCGTCGTCTTCGCCATGTCCACGCTGTCCGAAGAAAAGCCAAAAAATCGCGGGGGGAAACTGAAGAAATGTAATCGTGAAGCAGGCGAAAATCAATCTTCATTTTGACTTCTATCCCGTTTGACCGCAAGCACTTGCGAGCGAACTGGGCAGCCGATCCGCATCCCGCTCGCCGAGCCGTGCTCACGCCCCCGGGTCCACGCGACGGAAAAGGGCGCGAGGGCTCGTCGACGACCCC
>JABFXM010000327.1 GCA_013361745.1 Gemmatimonadaceae bacterium
GCTGCACCAGCTTCAACCTCGGACCGCACGGATTCAGCAACTTCATCTACTCGGCGAACAACAAGACGAACTGGTACAACTCGCTGCAGCTCCAGGTCGAGCGGCCCTACCTGCGCCCCGATCCCGCACGCATCGGCTGGGGCTTCGGGCTCGCGTACACCTACGCGACGCGCCAGGTGCAGGGCGTCGATAACGTCGCCGACGACTTCGCGTTCCCGAACGCGCAGGGGATCCCGAAGCACCCGTCGAACGACGAGAAGCATCGCGTCGTGACCAACTTCATCACCGACCTCCCGTACCTGTGGGGGATCCAGATGTCGGGGCTCGCGACGTTAGGCGGGAAGTACCGCCAGGACGTCGGCTGCCCGGGTCGCTTCTGCGGGATCGGGACGGCGGGGAACGCGTACGAGCGCGGCGCCTTCACCGTCCCTGGAACCTTCCCGTACCGCAACCTCGACCTGCGCTTCCGGAAGGACTTCCCCAGCTTCGGGCGGAACGCGACCAGCTACGGCGTGACGCTCGACATCTTCAACGCGACGAACCGCAATAACTTCGGCTGCTACGAGACGGGCGACCGGACATCGAAGAACTTCGGTCAGCCCTCCTGCGTGGTCACCGACGCCCGCCGCTACCAGCTCGGCGCGGAGCTCAACTTCTAGCCCTCACCTCACCCTGATTTGACCGACGGGGAGCCGGTGCGCATCATGGCACTGGCTCCCCGTCGCACTTTCTCCCCTCGCCTCATGCGCCGCGCTCCGCTCCGCCTCACGCTCACCACCGTCGCGCTCTCCCTCGCGACGCTCGCCAGCGCCTGCGCGCACAACAACATCACCGGCCCCCGCGTCGACCTCCGCGCCGAGCCGTTCCTCGACACGCTGCAGACGCGGACCTTCAACTTCTTCTGGGAGCGCACCAACGCCGCGAACGGGCTCACCCCCGACCGCTGGCCGTCGAACTCCTTCTCGAGCATCGCCGCCGTCGGCTTCGCGCTCTCGGCGTATCCGATCGGCGTCGAGCGCAACCACATCACGCGCCAGCAGGCGGCCGATCGCACCCTCACGACGCTGCGCTGGTTCTACCAGGCGCCCCAGGGACCGGCGACCACCGGCGTCAGCGGGAACTGGGGACTCTTCTACCACTTCCTCGACATGAACACGGGGGAGCGCTTCCAGACGGTCGAGCTCTCGACGATCGACACCGCCCTCCTCCTCGGCGGCGTCCTCTTCTGCCGCGAGTACTTCGACCAGGCGAATCCGACCGAAGCGTCGATCCGCGCCTACGCCGACTCGCTCTACCTCCGCGTCGACTGGACGCAGGCGACGACGCCGCAGACCGCGCCGCGCATCTCGATGGGATGGAGGCCGGAAAGCGGCTGGCTCACCGTCAGCTACAACGGCTACGACGAGGCGATGCTCCTCTACGTCCTCGCGTTAGGCAGCCCGACGCACCCGATCGACAGCACGGCGTGGACGGCGTTCACCGCGACCAACCCGTGGCTCACCTTCCAGGGGCAGACGCACGTCAACTTCGCCCCGCTCTTCGGGCACCAGTACTCGCAGATGTACATCGACTTCCGCGGCATCCAGGACGCCTACATGCGCGGCCACGGGATCGACTACTTCGAGAACTCGCGCCGAGCGACGCTGTCGCAGCAGAGCTACGCGATCGCGAACCCCGCGCAGTTCCGCGACTACTCGGCCGACGTCTGGGGACTCACCGCGAGCGATGGCCCCTCCGACACGATCCTGACGCTGGGCGGCCGCCCGCGACAGTTCCACACCTACTGGGCACGCGGCGCCGCCGCGAACGAGATCGCCGACGACGGCACCATCGCCCCGACCGCGGCGGGCGGCTCCGTTCCCTTCGCGCCGGAGATCGCGATCCCGGCGCTGAAGAACATGCGCGTGAAGTACGGCGACGCGCTCTTCTCGCAGTACGGCTTCCTCGACGCCTTCAACCCGACCTTCACCGACGCCGGCGCCGCGCGCTTCGGCCACGTCGTCGGGACGTTGGGCTGGTTCGACACCGACTACCTCGGCATCGACCAGGGGCCGATCCTCGGCATGGTCGAGAACTACCGCACGGAGCTGATCTGGAAGTACATGAAGAAGAGTCCCTACATCCGGCGAGGGCTGCAGCGCGCCGGGTTCACCGGCGGTTGGCTGGGGACGTGATCGGCAGCGTGCGCTGAGTCCGTCGTGGGTTCCCGGATCTCTTACGTCGCAGGGAGATCGGGAGGTAGGGAGATGCTTTTGAGAACGTTATGAAGGATGGCCTGGATCTTCATGAACCTTCGTGGGCTTCGTGTTCAATGCCCTTGCATGGGACAATCGTGAACAGCCACACGAACGATCCTGTTCACGAACGACGGCTCCGACACGCTGTTCTCCCCCTCCCCCAGTCTCCCTGCGACGTCGGAGATCGCCGAACATCGCAGGCGCTGAGCGCACGGCGCGCGCCCAGAGCGCAAGCAGCAGCGCGCAGTTCGCTCGCGATGCTCGCCCTGCTCTCGGCGCTCGCCTGCTCCCCGGGCTCCCGCGACCAGGTCGAGCTGCGCTTCTGGGGGATGGGACGCGAGGGTGAGGTGGTCGGGCAGATGATCCCCGAGTTCGAGCGCACGCATCCCGGCGTGCGGGTGCGCGTCCAGCAGATGCCGTGGACCGCGGCGCACGAGAAGCTGCTCACCGGCTTCGTCGGCGAGGCGACGCCCGACGTCGCGCAGCTCGGCAACACCTGGGTCCCCGAGTTCGAGGCGATCGGCGCCCTCGCGCCACTGGGCGGCTACGTGCGCGCGTCGGCCGTCGTCGACAGCAGCGACTACTTCCGCGGCGTCTGGGACACCAACGTCGTCAACGACACCCTCTTCGGCATCCCCTGGTACGTCGACACGCGGCTCCTCTTCTACCGGAAGGATCTCTTCGCCGCCGCCGGCGTCACCGAGCCGCCGAGGACGTGGAGCGAGTGGCGCGACGCGATGCGCAGGGTGCAGCGCGCGGGGAAGGCGAAGTGGGGGATCCTCCTCCCGACCAACGAGTGGGCGCAGCCCATCGCGTTAGGCATCCAGGCCGGCTCGCCGATCCTCGGCAAGGGCGGACGCTACGGCGCGTTCAGCGACTCGAGCTTCGCGCGCGCCTTCCATTTCTACGTCTCCCTCTACCGCGACTCCATCGCGCCGACGGTGAGCGCCTCCGAGATCTCGAACCTCTTCCAGGAGTTCCAGAAGGGGACCTTCGCGATGTTCCTCAGCGGCCCCTGGCAGATCGGCGAGCTGAAGAACCGTCTCCCCGCCTCGCTCCAGAACGCGTGGGCGGCGATGCCCCTCCCCGCCCCTGACGGCCAGCCGTATCCCGGGCTGTCCCTCGCCGGCGGGTCGAGCGTGGTGATGTTCGCCGGCTCGAAGCACAGGAAGGAAGCGTGGGAGCTCATCGAGTTCCTCTCGCGACCGGAGCAGCAGGCGAAGTTCGCGCAGCTCACCGGCGACCTCCCGGCGCGCGAGAGCGCGTGGCGCCTCGCCCAGCTCGACACCGCGCCCGCGACGCGCGCATTCCTAGAGCAACTCCGCCACGTCGCGCCGACGCCGAAGGTCCCCGAGTGGGAGAACATCGCGACGAAGGTCTTCGAGACCGGCGAGCGCGTCGTGCGCGGCCGGGTGTCGGAGAAGGAAGGGCTCGCCCAGCTCGACGACGACGTCAACCGGATGCTCGAGAAGCGCCGATGGCTGCTCGCCCGCCGCTGACGCGACGCACCGACTACGACCGTGAGCGCACGGTCGAGTACGAGATCGTCCGCCTCGAGCCGGCGAGCGCGCAGTCGCGCGCGGCGTGGATCTTCCTCGCCCCCGCGCTCGGGCTGATCTCGATCTTCTTCCTCGTCCCCGTCGCCGCGTCACTCGTCCTCAGCCTCACCGACTTCGACATCTACGCCGTCGCGAGCCTGCACAACGCGCGCTTCGTCGGCCTCGGGAACTACGCGCGGCTCTTTCACGACCCGGTCTTCTGGAAGGCGCTCGGCAACACCTTCTACTTCGCCCTCGTCGGCGGTCCGCTGACCGTCGCCGTCTCGCTCGGCGCCGCGCTCCTGCTCGACTCGAAGCTCGTGCGCTGGAAGGGACTCTTCCGCACGGTCTACTTCGCCCCCTTCGTGACGACGCTGGTCGCCGTCGCCATCGTCTGGAAGTACCTCTATCACCCGCAGTACGGGCTGCTCAACTGGGCGTTAGGCAGGGTTGGTGTCCACCCGATCGACTGGTTGGGCGATCCGCACTGGGCGATGCCCGCGATCATCGTGATGGCGGTGTGGAAGAACTTCGGCTACAACATGCTGATCTTCGTCGCCGCCCTGCAGAGCGTCCCCGAGGAATTGTACGAGGCGGCGGAGCTCGACGGCGCGGGACCCCTGAGCCGCTTCTGGCACATCACGGTGCCGATGCTCGGCCCCGCCCTCGCCTTCGTCGGCGTCGTGACGATGATCGGCTACTTCCAGCTCTTCGCCGAGCCCTACGTGATGACCGCCGGCGGCCCGCTGCGCGCGACGACGAGCGTGGTGCTCTACATGTACGAGGAGGGCTTCCGCTGGTGGCGCATGGGCTTCGCGGCGGCGATCGCTTTCGTGCTCTTCGTGATCATCGCCGCGGCGACGCTGGTGCAGCGGCGATTCTTCCGGAGTGAGGCATGAGATCGTCGCGCTGGTTCGGGTGTCAAC
>JABFXM010000275.1 GCA_013361745.1 Gemmatimonadaceae bacterium
CGACCTCTCGCGATCGCTTAGATTCGCATTGGTGCGATGCAGGGACCGGCCAACTCCGCCGGTCCCTTTTCCGTCTTCGGTGCGCGTAAACCTCACGCCTGTAGCGGGTGCCGCTTACGGTCGACGGGATCAGTAACGTGCGATGATGCGCCCTTTCCTCACCGCCTCCTGGCGCCACCTCGCGATGCTCAACTACCGCATCGCACCCGAGCTCCTCGCGCGGCTCGTCCCCCGCGGCACCGAGCTCGACTCCCACGACGGCACCACCTACGTCTCCCTCGTCGGCTTCCTCTTCGCCGACACGCGCGTCCTCGGGCTGAAGATCCCCTTCCACGTCACCTTCGAAGAGCTCAACCTCCGCTTCGACGTCCGCCGCACGTCAGGCACCGAAGTCCGCCGCGGCGTCGTCTTCGTCAAGGAGATCGTCCCCCGCCCCGCCATCGCCCTCGTCGCGCGTCTCGTCTACAACGAGCCGTACGAGTCTCGTCGCATGGGACACTACCTCGGACCGCGCCGCCCGAAGGATCCGTTCTACGTCAGCTACTCCTGGAAGGAGCGGCGCGACGTGTGGGCGCACCTCACCGTCACCACCGATGGGGGCGAACCGCGGACTGCGAATCCAGGGTCACAGGAAGAGTTCATCACCGAGCATTATTGGGGCTACACCCGCCAGCGCGACGGCGGCACCATCGAGTACCGCGTCGAGCATCCGCCGTGGCGTGTCTGGCAGACGTCGAGCGCGAAGGTCAGCGGCGATCTCGCGGAGCTCTACGGCCGCGATTTCGCCGAGGTGCTCTCCCGTCCCCCCGACTCGGCGTTCCTCGCCGAGGGGTCGACGGTGACGGTGTATCGGCCCGTTAGGCTGGCCTGATCCCGCTCTCACCGCTGGACGGCGGAGTGCTCCTGGCGCAGCTTCGCTCCATGAGACCCGCGATCGCCGATTTCATCGGCCGCCGGATCAGGCGACTCATCCGGAGCGCCGTGCCGGTCGTCCGCGTCGTGATCGTTCCGATGATCGCCGCCGCCTGTACCCGGCCCGCACCCGAGCGCAGGACGGTCGTCGCTGTCACGTCGATCCCGGCCTCGCAGCTCGTCCTCGCCGACAGCGCCGAATCGCGCCCGACGACGCACGAGCTCCCGCGGTACCCGCATGCCCTCCAGGCGGAGGCGGTCTCGGCGCGCCTCGTAGCCTTCTTCGTCGTCGACACGATCGGTCGCGTCGACATGCCGTCGGTGCGCTTCGGGGGCAACGTGGCTCCGGGCTTCTACTCCGCGGTCTGCCTAACGCTCTCGCGGTCCCGCTTTGCGCCGATCCGGCGTGAGGGTCGAGCGCGACCGGCGCTGGTCCTCCAGCCCTTCTCCTTCACGGTGGGCGACGGTCCCCCCACGCCTGACACCGTCGAGCTGCGCACCCTCGCAGGGGAAGCGGAACAGTACCGCCGGATGATTCGCGCCGAGGGACTGGAATCCGCGCTCGCCAGTCTCGCGCCGCGGCCGCGCTGCTGAAGCCCGGGACGCGCGCTCCTGGCGTTGCCGGCGAACGCGGCGCCACTCCTCGCGCCCCCGCTCGCGCGTCCGCCCTTTCCTGACGAGAAGGTGAGAAATTCCCGACGGAAGACGGGTCCGGCGAGGGCGATCTTCGCGCGCTCGCAATCTGGAGCCGGCCGGCCCGGACTCCGTCGCGGGCCGTTGCCACCGCGTTGCGCCTTCCCTTCCCCCTCCCCCCGGAGAAGCCAGCATGCCCCGCATCATCGTGATCGCCAGCGTCCTCGCTCTCGCCACCGCGTGCGCGAAGGAAGCGCCCGAGAGCTCACAGAACAACACCGGCAGTCCCGCGGCGTCGGCCGAGACGCCGGTCCGGCTGGCCGGCCAGGCCGCCGTGCAGGACGACGAGTCGCAGAAGGACGTGGTGAAGGTCGCCGTCGCGTCGAAGGACCACACCACGCTCGTCGCGGCACTGCAGGCAGCCGACCTGGTGAACTCTCTCGCCAACGCGGGACCGTTCACCGTATTCGCGCCGACGAACGCCGCGTTCGACAAGCTTCCGAAGGGGACGGTCGACGACCTGCTCAAGCCGGAGAACAAGGAGAAGCTCCGCACGGTCCTCCAACACCACGTGACGGTGCCCGCGCTCGACGCCGACGCGCTCACCGATGGGATGACGTTAGGCATGGTCGACGGCGGCAAGATCACGATCGCCAGGCGCGGCGACGACGCCTATGTCGGCGACGCGAAGATCCTCGGCTCCGTGCGGGCGTCGAACGGTGTCGTCTACGTCGTGGATGGAGTTCTCCTCCCGAAGTAGCGCGCTGCGATCGCGTCCTGGACTCCGAACCGCCGCCGACGTCGATCGAGCGGTGTTCGACGGCGGTTCGTCTACGGATCGTGCACCGTGATCGTGACGGGCGCTGACTGGAGGACGGCGTTCGCGAGGCGTGAGGCGCGGCGCCGCTCCCGACCGGCGGTGCTTGACGGCCCGCCCCGTCGGACCTACCGTCGACGCGTGACGCCGACGCCGCCTCGCCGCATGGCGGGCCGCGCGCGTCCCCGCGCGGAGGTCGCCCATGCTGCGTTCCCGCACTCGCCACGGCATCGTGTGCTTCGCCGCGAGCGTCCCGATGATTCTGCAGGGTTGCTACTATTACGCGCCCGCACAGCTTCCCCTCCCTTCGGGAGGTGAGATAAGGGTCGAGGGCCCCGCGATCGAGCTGCACGAGGGAGCGACGGTCGGGCCCATCGGAACATCCTGCCGCGTGAGACAGGTGACGGGGATGCTCGCTTCGACGCGCGGCGACACCGTGACGCTCCAGCCGCTGCTCGGGGTCAGGCGGGTGAGTCCGTCCGGCTCATGCACACCCATGTCGAAGGCGACGCTCGTCGTCGTCCCGCAGTCGACCCGGGTGTCGGTGCCGCGCTTCAGCGGCTCGAAGACGGCGCTCTCCGTGATCGGCGGCGCGGTGCTGATCGGCGGGCTGGGGTTCTTCTACATGCTGAGCACCGACAAGACCGCCGACGGAAGACCTGGTCCGGCCACGCCGCGTTGATCGCGCTCGCAACCCTCCGCGGAGCCTGCACATTATCCAGTCCCCCGCCTTCCGCCGCGCGATCGGCCTGATCGCGACGCCGCTCTTGCTCACGCAGGGCTGCTACGTCTACCGCCCCGCCACTCTGCCGGTGCCTGACGGTTCGCAGGTACGCGTCGAGGGAGCGCGGCTGGAGATCTACGACGGAACGATGATCCGACCGACGCCCGCCCAATGCCACGCGACGCAGCTTTACGGCGCGCTGCATTACGCGCGGGGCGACACGCTCGTCGTCGGGCCCGTGCTCGGAATGCGTCACGCTTCACCCAAGGGCGGCTGCCGGCACGTCTCGACCGCGGCAGTCGTTGCGTCGCCAGTCGCGACGAAGGTCGCGGTGCGTCACTTCAGTGGATGGCGGACGACCGGTTTTGCCGCGGGCGTGGTCGCGACGGCGACGGTCGTCGCGGGGATCATCTTCATCGAGGCGTACGGGCATGCCGACCCGAACATGCGGGCTCCACGCTGAGATGACCGCACCTCGCCTCGCCACCCTCTACGACATCCACGGCAACCTCCCCGCCCTCGACGCCACCCTCGCCGCCGTCGAAGCCGCCGCTGTAGACACGATCCTCATCGGCGGCGACATCGTCCTCGGCCCGTTTCCCGCCGAGACGCTCGACCGCCTCCGCGCGTTAGGCACCCGTGCCCGCTGCATCCGCGGCAACTGCGACCGCCTTGTCGTCGAGGCCTTCGACCGCACGCCCAGCCGCAGGCTCCCCGCGCCGGTCGCCGAGGCCCTCACCTGGACCGCCGCTCAGCTCGACCGCGACCAGCGCGACTTCCTCGTCGCCCTCCCCGAGACGCTCTCCCTCGACGTCGAGGGACTTGGGCCCGTGCTCTTCTGCCACGCGACGCCGCGCAGCGACGAGGAGATCTTCACCGCGCGCACACCGGTCGAGCGGCTGCGACCGATGCTCGACGGCGTGCGCGAGCACGTCATCGTCTGCGGCCACACCCACATGCAGTTCGACCGCGAGGTCGACGGCCACCGCGTCGTGAACGCGGGGAGCGTCGGCATGCCGTACGGCGCGCCGGGCGCGCACTGGCTGATGCTCGGTCCCGACATTCAGCGCCAGCGCACGATGTACGATCTCGACGCCGCCGCGCGCGCGGTCCGCGCGACCTCCTACCCACGCGCCGATGAGTTCGCGCGTCAGAGCGTGCTGCAGCCGCCAAGCGAGGAGGAGATGCTCGCGCTCTTCTCGCCACAGTGACGCTGTCGCCTCTCCCGAAGTTGCTCGAACATCGGCCAGCGACAATTCACCGCGATCCGCCATTCCATGTTCCGGACACTGCTCCTCGCATCGCTCGTCCCCACTCTGGCCTGCACGAGCTACGTCCCCGCCGGGATGAGGCCGGCGCCGAGCGACCGTATCCGCGTCGCATCCGACACACCTTTTCTCGTGGCTCTCGGCGGACGCGATCGGGTGCCGAGGGGGAGCTGTCTGGCCACCAGGGTGAGCGGACGCGTCGTCGAGTTACGCGGCGATACGCTCGTTCTCGGGGGAACGCCGCTCGTCGCGCCGGCAGCGGGGTCGGCCTGTGCGGTAACGGCGACGGTGATCTTCGTCGCACCGGAGGCGCCGCGCGACGTCGAGGTTCGCGCGCCGG
>JABFXM010000435.1 GCA_013361745.1 Gemmatimonadaceae bacterium
ACCGCGCAGTGCGCGGAGATCACGCGCCGCGCGGGCGGGGACGGGCAATTGCGCGAGTGGGTGTCGAACCCGGCGCTCGAGGGATTCACGCTGCCGAAGGTCCTCTGGCTGCGCGAGCGCGAGCCGGAGGCGTACGCGCGCGTCGCGACGGTGCTGCTGGCGAAGGACTTCATCCGCTTTCGTCTCACCGGCGTGCTCGCGACGGAGCCGTCGGATGCGTCGGGGACGCTGATGTTCGACGTCGCGCGGCTGCGCTGGAGCGAGGAGCTGCTCGCGGCGGTGGACGTTCCGCGCTCGCTGCTCCCGGACGTCGGCGGATCGGCGGAGGTCCTCGGGCGCGTGACGGCGGCGGCATCGGCGGCGACGGGGCTGTCGCGCGAGACGCCGGTGGTCGGCGGAGGAGCGGACAATGCCTGCGGCGCGGCGGGGGTGGGCGTCGTCGCGCCGGGGGAAGCGGTGGCGAGCTGGGGAACGTCGGGGACGGTGCTCGCGCCGACCGCGCGGCCGCTCGTCGATCCCGGGCTGCGCGCGCACACCTTCTGTCACGTCGTGCCGCGAAGCTGGTACGTGATGGGCGTGGTGCTCTCCGCGGGGGGCGCGTTCGCGTGGTTCCGCGAGCAGCTGGCGCGCGACCTGGCGGGGGTCGCCGAGCCTAACGTGCGGCTGAACGAGGAAGCGGCGACCGTGCCGCGCGGAGCGGACGGGGTGACGTTCCTTCCCTACGTGCAGGGCGAGCGCACGCCGCACCGGGACGCGTCGCTGCGCGGGGCGTTTCTCGGGCTCAGCCTCGCGCACACGCGGGCGCACCTCACCCGCGCGGTGCTGGAGGGCGTCTGCTTCGCGCTCCGGGACTCGCTGTCGATCCTCGGCGAGCTCGGGATGTCACCGCGCGCGCTCCTGTTGACCGGTGGCGGCGCGAAGAGCGCGTTCGTGCGCGGGCTGCAGCGGGACATCTACGGACTGCCGGTGAGCACAGTGAATCGCGAGGAGGGGCCGGCCTACGGCGCAGCGCTGCTCGCCGCGGTGGGCGCGGGCGCGTATCCCGACCTCGCGGCGGCGACGCGGGCGACATTGACGCGTGGCGCGGAGGAGCGACCCGACGCGCGCGCGCACGAAGAGTACGAGGACGTCTACGCCCGCTTCCGCGCTTCCTGGCCCGCGAGTCGTCCGGTCGCGACGTGATCGCGCGACGATAACTCCCGCTGTGCCTTCGGACGATGCACGCGCGGCGGCGGCTGGTGCAGCGCGTGGCGCACCCGGAAGCCGATCGCCACGGCGACACCGAGCACGCAGAGCTCGACGAACACCTTCTCCCCGTCGAGATAGTCGATTGCCCGATCCTTGAGCAGCGGATCGGTCAGGATCGCGTGCACGGCATAGAGCGGGAACATCGCGTAGGTCGTGTAGTGCAGCCGCTTCCAGAGCTTCCGGCTGATCGCCCGCCGCTCCTGCCAGAGCACCGAGGTCGTCACGACGAAGAGGAGCAGCCAGAAGGCGATCCCGCCTAACGTGTTGATCAGCGGCTGCTTCGGCGCGCCCGGGGGCCAGAGCAGGTCGACGACGCCGAACCCCGCGGTGGCGGAGAAGAGCAGGATCACCGGGTGCACGAAGGCGACGGCGAGCGCGGTATAGCCCGTCCAGTTGTGCAGGCGCACCGTGTTCACGCGCCGGTGCGGCCAGCGGCGGACGGGGTTGTACTTCACCGACAGCAACAGCCCGAGCAGGATGTTGAGGGTGAGAAGACCGAGCGCGACGAGCCCGGCGTCGCCGGAGAAGTCGATGGCTGTCACGGAGGAGTCAGGAGAGGAGAGTCAAGCTACACCGCGGGCCGCGGATCATGTACAACGGTCGAGCGGGCGCGCACGTTACAGCGGAACGCTCAACCAGTGAAAGGACAGATGATGCGAACGTCGCGTTGGTCGAACTCGGCGGGGCTGGTGCTCGTGCTCGCGCTCATCGGGCCGGCGGCGAGTGCCGCGGCGCAGGCCGGCGCGGTGGATCCGCGCCTCTACGCGGGGCTGCAGTGGCGGAACCTCGGCCCCTTCCGGGCCGGCCGCGTCGCGGCGGTGACGGGTGTGGTCGGGCAGCCGGGGGTGTACTACATCGGGCTCCCCGCCGGCGGTGTCTGGAAGACGACGAGCGCCGGCGAGACCTGGTACCCGATCTTCGACAGCGTGAAGACCGTCTCCTCCATCGGTGCGATCGACGCGGCACCGTCGGATGGGAACGTCATCTACGTCGGAACCGGCGACATGGTCACCGGGGGCGCGATCAACGAGGGAAACGGGGTCTGGGTCTCCACCGACGCGGGACGGAGCTGGCGGCACGCCGGGCTCGACGCCTCGAGGCAGATCCCGTCGATCCTCGTCGACCCGCGGGACGCGCGCACCGTGCTCGTCGCGGCGCAGGGCGACATCCACGCGCTGACCGACGCACGCGGAGTCTATCGCAGCACCGACGGCGGGGCGACGTGGACGAAGACGCTCTACGTCGACGATCAGACCGGGATCCAGAAGCTGACGCGGGCGAACGACGTCCCCGACGTCGTCTTCGCGACGACGGTGCGCCACTACCAGGCGCCACTGGCGGCGGTGCCTAACGCTCCGTCCCCACCGCCGCAGGACACGGCGCGCACCGGAACGGCGCTCTACAAGTCCGCCGACGGCGGCGTCACCTGGCGCGAGATCAGCGGCGGCGGGCTGCCGCGGCTCACCGGCCGGACCTCGGTCGCCGTGGCGATGCACACGAACGCGCAGCGCGTCTTCCTCGTCACGAACACGGGACTGTACCGCTCGGACGACGGCGGCGGCTCGTGGCGGCAGGTGGCGGCGAGCGACGAGCGGATCCGCAATGGGCAGGGTGGCTACAACTGCGGTGTCTACGTCGACCCGCAGAATCCGGACGTCGTCTACACCATCAGCACGTCGAGCTACAAGTCCACCGACGGGGGAAACACCTTCACCGGCTTCAAGGGCGCGCCTGGCGGCGACGATCCGCAGCAGCTGTGGATCGATCCGACCAACGGCCAGCGCATGCTGCTCGGCCTCGATCAGGGCGCGGTGGTGACGCTCGACGGCGGGGCGACGTGGAGCTCATGGTACAACCAGTCGACGGAGCAGGTCTACCATCTGTCGACCGACAGCTCCTTCCCGTACTGGGTGTACGCGACGCAGCAGGACGCGGGCGCGATCCGCACGCGCACCCGCGGCAACCTCGGCGCGGTCACGCCGCTCGACTGGAGCCCGGTGCCGGGCTGGGAGTGGGGGACGATCATCGCCGATCCGCGCGACCCGAACACCGTCTACTCGAGCGGCTACGGGCTGATAAAGATCAGCTACCCGAGCGAGACGTGGATCAACGTCGCACCCTCGGTCGATCCGCGGACGAAGCTGCGCACGACGTCCTCGAACCCGATCGTCTTCGCGCCGTGGAACCCGCGCATGCTGCTCGCCGGCTTCCAGTCGCTCTGGTCGAGCGTCGACGGGGGCGTGCACTGGAAGCAGATGAGCCCCGATCTCACCGTCGCCGGCACGCCCACCGCGAAGAGCGAGGGAACGACGGGCGCGATCGAGTCGCTCTCGCCGTCGCGCGTCGCCGCGGGGACGATCTGGGTCGGCGCGAGCACGGGCGTCATGAAGCTGACGCGGGACCACGGGACGACGTGGCGCGACGTCACGCCCCCGGGGCTGCCTAACGCGCCGCGCGTGAACGTCGAGGTCGAAGCGTCGCATTTCGACCCGGCCGAGGCGTACGTCGCGATCGACTACCATTACGCGGGGGACTACGGCGTCTACGTCTACCGGACGCGCCACCAGGGGAAAACCTGGACGAAGATCACCGCCGGGCTGCCGAAGGCTCAGTCGAGCGGAAGCTTCGCACGGGTGATCCGCGAAGATCCGGCGAAGCGCGGGTTGCTCTTCACCGGCACCGAGAGCGGGATGTTCGTCTCCTTCGACGACGGCGACCACTGGCAGCCGCTGCAGCAGAACCTGCCGGTCACCTCGTATCGCGACATCGCCTTCCACGACAACGATCTCGTCGTCGCGACGTACGGACGTGGGCTCTGGGTGCTCGACGACATCTCGACGCTGCGCCAGATCACGCCGGCGATCGCGGCGGAGCCGGTGCACCTCTTCGCGCCCGGCGACGTGGCGCGGGTGCGGCGGAACGTGAACGCCGACACGCCCTTCCCGCCCGAGGTGCCGCACGCGCTCAATCCTGCGCCTGGCGTTATGATCGACTACTGGCTCGCCGCGTCGGCGCGCGCCGTCTCGCTCGACGTGCTCGACGCGTCGGGGGCGCTGGTGCGTCACATGTCGAGCGAGGCGGAGCCCGCGGTGAGCGAAGCGGCGCGCCCGCCGCACCCGAACTTCTGGGTCGCGGCACCGACGGCGATGCCGACGAGCGCGGGCACGAACCGCGTCAACTGGGATCTCCGCTACGGCGCGCCCCCCGCGTTCCGCCACAGCTTCGAGATCAATGCGAACCCCGGCGAGACGCCCCCCTCCCCCGAGGGACCGGTCGCGCTGCCGGGCACCTACACGCTGCGCCTGACGGCGGACGGCCACACGGTCACGCAGAAGGTGACGGTGCGCGCCGACCCGCGCTCGCCGGCCACCGCGGCCGCGCTCCGCGCGCAGCACGACCTACAGATGAAGCTCGTCGACGCGCTGCGCGCCCCC
>JABFXM010000222.1 GCA_013361745.1 Gemmatimonadaceae bacterium
GCTCGCCGTCACGGGCATCTCCGCCGACCAGCGCGCGCTGGCGCAGGTGGGGCGCGGCCGCGCGCTGCTCGACCTCGGCCGCTTCGCCGACGCCGCGGCGAGCGTCGCCGCGGTTCCCACGTCGTTCGCGTACACGACGTCGCACTCCGCGGCGGCGCAGCCGAACGGCGTCTATGCGATCATCGTCAACTCGCGCTACATCACCGTCGCCGACCGCGAAGGTATGAACGGCCTCGACTTCCGGAGTGCGGCCGATCCCCGCGTCCCGACGGCCCTGGTCGGGAAGGGGGTCGACGGCGTGACCGACGTCTACACCTTCACCCGCTATGCCAGCCTCGCCTCGCCGATCGTTCTCGCCAGCGGGGTCGAGGCGCGACTGATCGAAGCCGAGGCATCGCTCCGCGCAGGAGACTCCACCGCGGCTCTCGCCACGCTCAATGCCCTGCGAGCCGGCACCCCGGGGCTCGGGCCCCTCGCCATGCAGCCGACAGCCGACGCGCGCGTCGGCCAACTCTTCCGCGAGCGCGCCTTCTGGCTCTTCGCCACCGGCCACCGGCAGGGCGACCTGCGGCGTCTCGTCCGCCAGTACGGACGCCCGGTCGACTCGGTCTTTCCCACCGGTCCCTACAAGAGTGGCCAGAGCTATGGCGCCGAAGTCACCTTCGCGCCCGATGTCTCCCAGCTCGTCAACCCCAACTACCATGGCTGCGCGAGCCGCGCGCCCTGAGGTGACCGAGATGACCCTCCGGATTCCCCCGCACAGCCTGCGGGCTTGCCTCGCGGCACTCGCTGCCGGCGCCTGCGTCCTCGTCGCGACCGCATCTGCCCGCGCCCAGACGCAACCCGACGCGCGACCCGCCCCGCTCTCGGTCGACGCCGCGCTCGAGCAGCCGTCCTTCCTCGCCTTCGCGCCGATCGCGCTCTCGCCGGATGGCGGCTGGGTCGCGTATACGCTGCACTTCCCTCGGCGGATCCGGGCATCCGGGGGTGAGAACGGGTACACCGCGGACGGCGTCTCCACCGCGATGGCCGGCACCCGCGCCATGGTCACGGAGATCCGGACCGGCCGCACGATCGCAGCTGGCGACACCAGCGCCACCAGCTGGGGTGGCGCGTGGTCGCCCGACGGGCGCTCGCTCGCCTTCTTCTCCGCCGCCGACGGCGCCGCTCGGCTCTGGGTGCGCGACATGGCCACCGGCCGCACCCGCCGTCTCTCCCCCGCGATTGTCCGGGTCTACACCGCGCTCCTTCTTCCGCGCTGGACTCCCAATGGGCGGCACATCATCGTCCCGATCCTGCCGGAGGGCTCCCCGGTCCCCGAAGCCGGCGACCGAGTGGATCGCGCGGGCGCGCGCGACACTCCGGCGACACTCCCCGACACGCCGACCGTCACCGTGCTGCGGCCGGATCCCCGCCAGCGCTACGGGCAGGATCGACCCTCGGCTGCGTATGGCGCCGACACGCGCGGTCACCTGCTCGCCGACCTCGCGGCGATCGACGTCGCGAGCGGCGCGGTGACGACGCTCGTCGCGAACGTGCGGCCCTGGCAGTACGCGATCTCCCCCGACGGCCGCGTCGTCGCTTTCAGCTCGCTCCGAACCCTCGGCTATCCTGCCACGTTGGACGTCGGACTCGTCCCGCTCGGCGACCCGCGTCCGTCACCGCGCTATCTCGCCCACACGATCCGGCTCTCCAACTTCGACCGGGCGCGCGGTCTCACCTGGTCGCCACGCGGAGACGAGGTGCTCTACGCTGCGACGGATAGCGCGCGCCGCGAGGCATACTACCTCGCGCGCCCCGACGGCTCGCCGCCGCGCCGCGTCGGAATGGACGCCGTGATCCCCGCCGCGGATTCTGCGGGCGGCCTCTCTGGTCAGGCACTGTGGTGGGACGCGCGCGATCCCGCATTCTACGTTCTGCGCAGGCATTCCGTGTCGGTCGTCTCGGCGCGCGACGGGCGCGTCACCGCGACCGTCACGCCGCCACCGGGGAAGGAGTTCATCACTCTGCTCGGACACGAGCCGGCGGGCACCGCGTGGACGAGGGGTGCGGCGCGGGTCGTCGCCGTCTACGTCGATGACTCGACACGCGCGATGGGCTTCGCCGAGATCGATCTCGCGCGCGGCGCGTGGCGTGTGCTGCGAGAGGATTCGCGCTCGTACGGCGGACGGAAGAACCACGCAAGTGACGTCAGCTCCGGAGGGGAGATCGCGCTCGTCGCCGAGGACGCCCGCCATCCGACCGACATCTGGGCCGCGCCGGATGGAGACGTCGCGCGCCTCGCGCGAGTCACCAGCATCGCGCCGGCGCTCGAGCGAGCCGACTACGGTACCACCCGGCTCATCGAATGGACGGCGGCCAGCGGCAGGCGCGTCCGGGGCACTCTGCTCCTGCCGTCAGGATACCAGCCCGGGCGGCGCTATCCGCTCGTCGTCTATCCGTACCCCGACGCGCTGCGCTCCGAGAACCTGAACACGTTCGGCGTTGTCGGGACGGGACTCGAGAACATGCAGCTGTTCGCCACGCGCGGCATCGCGGTGCTCGCGCCCGACGTGCCAATTCGCGAGAACGACCAGATGCGCGAGCTGGCCGGCGTAATCACCCCCGCGCTCGACCGCGTCATCGCGCTCGGCATCGCCGACTCGACGCGGCTTGGCATCATGGGGCACAGCTGGGGCGGATATACCGTGCTCGCGCTCCTCGTGCAGGACACGCGCTTCCGGGCGGCGGTGATGCGCGGTGGCTTCGGTGACCTGATCGCGTCCTACGGAACCGTGGAGCCGTCCGGGTTCGCGTTCGGGGCGCTCCGCGGCGAGCACGACTTCGAGGGCAGCCTCTGGGATCGCCGCGATCGCTTCATCGCCAACTCACCGATCTTCTTCTTCGACCGGATTCGCACCCCGCTGCTCATCATCCATGGCGATGGCGAGACGACGGTACCCCTCTTTCTCGCCAACGAGGTGTACGCGGCGCTCCAGTCGCTGGGGAAGGACGTCGAGTTCGCGCGCTACCACGGCGAGAACCACGCCGAGCAGAGCTGGCGGTACGCGAATCAGCGCGATTACACGCTCCGGATCATCGACTGGTTCGTGACACATCTCGCCAACGAGCGAGCCCCCGGCGCGGCTGTCACGTCGGGGGCCCGGCAATGCGATCGATGACCGGTGGGCGGCGACTCGCGGGATCGTGCGCTGTTGGTTCAGCGTGCGTTCAGTGAGTGCTCAGCCGATCGTTGCTTAGAGATTGAACCCGAGCGATCCGGCGACCATGCACTCGAAGTTCTCGAGCGGGTCGCCGCAGCCGGCGTTCGTCGTACAGGTGAGCGCGACCGCGTCGCCGCGACTCACGAGCGCCGGCGTCATGTAGGTCTTCCGCATGTGCCCTCTCCCGATTGGGGTAAAGCTGGAGGTGAAACCGAGTGCGTGCGTTGTCGGTGCGTGACCGCTCGCCGAGCCGGGCCCGAGCGGTCACGCCGATCGCTCAGAGCTGGAACCCGACGCTTCCGACGTCGACGCCCTGCAGCCCCCGGATCGGGTCGCCCGTGCCGGGATTCGAGGCCTTCGTCAGCTCGAGGACTTCGCCCTGCGCGACGAGCCGGGGAGTGGTGTAGGTCTTCTGCATTGTCAGTCTCCTGCGTTGATGGTGATGAAGGGACGTGCCGCTACGCACCGCGCGCGAGCCGCGCGGTGTCTCGTGATGCGTCGTCGGCCGCCCAACGGCCCGACCGCACCTGCAACCACATTTCCACTTCGAGCGGTCCGCGAATCCGTTCCGTCGCAGGACTGTTCGCGATCTGTCCACGGCCGACCGCATCGATCAGCGCGCGAAGCCGCGCAGGCTCGATGCATCCGAGCTCGGCGAGGATCGGATCGCGCAGCAGCCGCCGCGCATCTTCCTGCTCGTGCATGAGCGACCACGCGTCCAGCCCGTCCGAGCTCCCCTTTCCGATGCGCGTCCGGACCTGCTCCGGCACGATGCCGCGCGTCGCCTCCCGCAACACCCACTTGCGTGCATGCGGTCGCACGCAGAACTCGGGGGGAAGTGCGAGCGCGAGCTCTACCAGCGGCCGGTGCAGGAACGGGTGCCGCACATCGAGCGCGTCCTCGAGCGGTCCGAGGCCAACCGTCGACGGGATCGCCGCGACCATCGCCGCCAGCGCATCCTCGTACTGATGGCCGCGCCGAGCCCCGATGATCCCCGCACTCGCCACGCGGCGCTCGAGCGCGAGCCCGCGCGCCAGCCGCGGCGCGATCCAGACCGGCACCCCGTGCGCGCTCCCGCGCATCAGCCAGGCGCGCATGCGCGCAGGCAGGAGTGGCAGGACCGCGTTTCGGTAGGCGAGCGTCCAGAACGACACGCGCCCCAGCGCGGCACGATGGATCATCTCCCGCAGTGCCTCGCGCACCTGCCCCGTCCACAGCTGGTCGGCGAAGAAGAACATCGTTCCGAGCACGAGGTTGTCGCCGCCCAGCCCCGTGAAGAGGACGCGGCCGCCAGACTCGCGCACCACGCGCGCCGCGGTGCGGTCTCGGTACGCCGCCTCGAAGGGGCGATCCGGTTGATCGAGCAGCGGGAGAACCTGTAGCACCTCCGCCCGCGGGATGCGGTGCGGGACGCACGCGTTCCGGATCGCCCAGCGCGCGACCACGGCGTCGGAATAGCGG
>JABFXM010000491.1 GCA_013361745.1 Gemmatimonadaceae bacterium
GAGAAAGAGCTCGTCCTCGTGCTCGTGATGATGCCAGTCGAAGGGCCCGAGCATCTTCGCGAGCCGCACCTCCTGGCCATTCAGCTCTCCGGCGATCTTGGGAGACCAGCGGTCGGAGAAGGATGCGAACTTCTCGCGGAGGTTGACCTTGTGGAGCATCGAAGGACCGGTGACGTGGTGCGCGCTGCTGCTCATCGAAGAGCATGCAGCGGTGCGTGAGGATCCGTCAATCGCGTCGCCGAGCGTGGGCAGTATTGCAGGCTGGATCAACGGGGGGACGACGATCGCCACGGATCTACACGGATTTTCACGGATACGGCCTCGTATGCGTGTCGATTGGATCGTGCCCAGGATGCAGCATCCGTGTCGATCCGTGAAAATCCGTGAAGATTGTAGTTCCCCTGCAAACCCGTGAAGATTGTAGCTCCCCGCTGAAGTCGCGCCGTCAGTGGACGTGCGTCATCCCCGGCATGTCGTGATGGTCGCCCCAGATCTCCGCGAGGTCGTCGCTGGCGAAGACGTTCGCGTGGACCATCCAGCCGAAGAGGTGCTCGAACCAGCGGCCGTTCGCCGAGTCGCACTCGGCCTTCGTCGTGATCGCGCCGGCGGGGCCGAAGAGCATCCGGCCGTTCTTCGTCTCCTGCCAGCGCCCGGCGTCGCCGCGCTTCGGGACGCAGATGTCGACGTGCTCGTGCCAGCGCGCGATCGAGAGCGGGACGCGCGCGTTCAGCTCGTCCTCGCCCGCGCGGTGCGGCGCGGTGTACATCGCGCCGACGAGGTTGAAGTTGCCTGATTCGTCCTTCGTGTAGAGCAGCGAGGTCGGCTCGGCGGGATCGAAGCCGAACGCGGCCTTCACCGCGTTCCAGTTCCGCGTGAAGTGATAGACGCGCTGGTTCTTCACCTGCGGCGCGAACATCCGGAAGCCGTCCGACTCGGCGACCTTCACGTCGCGGTACCTCGCGAGCGCGCGGCGGAGGGTGTCGACGAGCGCGCGGGCGCGCGCGCTGTCGGCGGCGGTCGGCTTGCGCGCGGCGGTCATCCGCATGTGCGGATTCATCTCCATCGCCGAGTTCATCGACTGCTCCGCCGCCGACTGCATCGAGGGCATCGATGCCATGCTCGAGTCTGTGGACGCATGCCCCGCGTGCTGCGCCGCCGCCGACGGAGCGCAGCCGACCGAGGCGATCGAGAGTGCGAGAATGGCGAATCGCATGGAGCTCCGGATGCAGGACACCGCAACGATTGACGACTGAAGAACGTTCAAATGGTGAAGCTGTCTCACGGATGGTACGCGCACCCAGCGCCTCGAGCCCCGAACCTGGCCGTGCCTCACTCCCCTTACTCCCCTTACTCCCCTTCTGGTAGACGCCCTCCCCCCGTGCGATGTTAGTTCGTGATCATGGACACCACATCCCTCACCGCCCACCTCTCGGATTCGCCCGCGCTCGCGATCCCGCTGCTGTTCGTCGGCGGGGTGCTGACGAGCCTCACTCCGTGCGTCTACCCGATGATCCCGATCACGGCGGCGATCGTCGGCGGGCAGAGCGTGGCGAGCGGAGCCGCGGCGCCGCCGCGCAGCCGCGTGCTGGGGCTGACGCTGACCTACGTGCTCGGCCTCGCCCTCGTCTACTCGCTGCTGGGACTTTTCGCCGGGCTCTCGGGTACGATCTTCGGGTCGATCAGCGCGAACCCGTGGGCGCTCTTCGCGATGGCGAACGTGCTCATCGTCGCCGCGCTGGCGATGCTCGACGTGATTCCCGTGCGGATGCCGGCGGGGCTCACCGCGCGCGCGGCGACGGCGGGAACCGCGGGGCGGTACTCGGGCGCGTTCATCATGGGCGCGGTGAGCGGTCTCGTCGCCGCGCCCTGCTCCGCCCCGGTGATGGCGGCGGTGCTCACCTGGGTGACGCGGACGCACAGCGCGCTGCTCGGCTTCTTCTATCTGTTCGCGTTCTCGCTCGGAATGTGCACGCTGCTGGTGGCGGTCGGACTTTCGTCCGGCTCGCTGGCACGACTCCCGCGCGCGGGAGCATGGATGCTCTGGGTGAAGCGGGTGTTCGCGCTGGTGATGATCGGAGTGGCGGAGTGGTACCTGATCCAGGCGGGACAGCTGTGGCTGTAACGGAGGCTGGAGGCTATAGGCAGGAAGCAGGAGGCCGCAGGCCAGGATCGCCTCCTGCTTTCAGCCTCCTGCTTCCGGCCTCACACGAGAGGAACCCAATGATTCGACGAATCCTGATCACAGCGGGGGCGATCGCGCTCCTCGGCGCCCCGCTCCACGCCCAGACCGGTCTGCCGTTAGGCACGAGCGCGCCCGACGCGCGCGTCCTCACCGTGGACGGGAAGCCGGCGCAGCTCGCGCGCTACGTCGCGAAGGGCAAGCCGACGCTGATCGAGTTCTGGGCGACCTGGTGCCCGAACTGCAAGGCGCTCGAGCCGCGGATGTCGGCGGCGGCGAAGAAGTACGCGGGGAAGGTGGCCCTCGTCGGCGTGGCGGTCGGCGTCAACCAGAGCGCGGAGCTGGTGCGGCGCTACGCGGCGAAGCATTCGCTGCCGCTCACCGTCGTCTACGACCGCGACGGCGACGCCGCCGACAAGTACGACGTCCCGGCGACGAGCTACATCGTCGTGCTCGACAAGGCGGGGAAGGTCGTGTACACGGGAGTGGGATCGGAGCAGGACATCGAGGCGGCGATCCGGAAGGCGCTGTAGCGGGGCGAATCGCGGCTCGGCTGGAGTCGCATCGGATCGCTCCGCGTGGCGCTCGAGCTCCTCACCGCAACGAGCCGGCTGTCGCTGTCATCATTGAAACACGAAGGACACGAAGGAGCACGAAGATGTCGTCTGGGCACCTTTCGTGAACTTTCGTGTCCTTCGTGTGTTGACGGCTGTTGCCGAACGATCGGAGCCCGGCCGCGAGGATCCCCGGAACGCGCATGAGCGATCCGATGCGACTACAGCCGAGCGACGGATCTCAACGCTCCGACGCCATCCGCGCCAGCCCCTCCACCAGCCGAGCCACGTGCTCGCGAGTCGTTCGCGGGTTCATCATCGTCACCCGCAGGACGCGCTTTCCGCCGAGCAGCGTCGTCGTGATCCAGCCGTCGCCGCTGCGGTTCCAGCGCTCGCGCAGGCGGAGATTGAAGGCGTCGTCGGCGTCGCGGCCGATGTAGCGGAAGCAGAGGATGTTCGACTCCGGCTCGTGCAGCGTCTCGAAGTCGGGGCGCTTCTCGAGCTCCTCGTACAACGCGCGCGTCGTCTCGCAGAGGCGGTCGTAGAGCGCACCGAAACCGTCGGCGCCGTGGCGCTGCAGCGCGACCCAGAGCTTGAGCGCGTCGGCGCGGCGCGAGCAGAGGAAGCTGCGCGTTCCCTGGTCCCAGACGCGCTCGTCGGCACCGGCGTCGTGAAAGAGATAGGGCGCCTTCTGCGCGAAGGCGCCGTCGAGCATCGCGCGCTCGTCGCGCACGAGAAGGACGCCCGCCTGCAGCGGCATGAGCATCATCTTGTGCGGGTCCCACGCGATCGAGCTGGCGCGCGAGACGCCGGCCAAGCGCTTCGCGTGCGTCGCCGAGAAGAGCGCCGATCCTCCATGCGCCGCGTCGACGTGGAACCAGTGCCCGCGCTCCGCGCAGAGCGCGCCGATCGCCGCCAGATCGTCGAAGCTTCCGGTCGGTGTCGAGCCCGCGGTCGCGACGACGGCCATCACGCGCCGGCCCTCGCGCTGCAGCCGGTCGAGCGTCTCGCGCAGCGCGCGGACGTCCATGCGATAGTCACGCGTCGGGACGGCGATCGCGTTCTTCATCCCGAGTCCGAGCTCTCCCGCGGCGCGGGTGACCGCGTAGTGCGCCTGCTCGCCGTAGACGAGCACCGGCGGGTTCGCGGAGATGCCGTCGCTCCACGCATCGGGCAGCGCGGCACCGCGCGCGGCGAGGAGCGCGGTGAAGGTCGCCTCGGTCCCGCCAGTGGTAAGTGTCCCGCCGCTCTCGGGCGGAAGCCCCGCGAGCTCGCAGAGCCAGCGGATCACGCGCGCCTCGATCACGGTCGCGGTGGGCGACATCTCCCACACCGCGGTGGAGTTGTTCACCGCCGCGGTGACCATCTCCATCCACACCGCCGCGGGCACCGGCGGCGAGACCTGGTGCCCCATGTACATCGGGTGATAGAGCTTGTTGCTGTCGGCGATCACGTCACGCTCGACGCGCGCGACGACCTCGGCGAGCGGCTTCCCCCTGCGCGGCAGGGGCTCGTTGAAGCGGATCGCGAGCGTGCTCGCGTCGTGCGGCGTCGACACCGGCACGACCTCGGCGCGTGTCTGCTCGAGGTAGCGGGCGGGGAGATCGAGAAAGAGCGCGCCGGCCTCGCGGGTGGCGTCGGACTCGAGGGCTGCGTGAATCGCTCCTTCGCCTGCACGTGCATCACCCGCCGAGCAGCACCGACGCGAGCTTCACCGCCGCCTGCGGCTCGCGCGTCCGCCATGCCTCCAGCCTGTCGATCACGATCTCGTCATCCACCCACAGCGCGAGGAGCTCACGTGCGCGCTCGCGGGTCAGCTCCGGATAGAAGCTGATCGTCACGTGCGGAGTGAAGGTGAACTTCGCCTGCTCGAACTTCAGCCCGCTCGTGGCAAGGCGGACGTGCAGGGCGCGGATCGGGC
>JABFXM010000540.1 GCA_013361745.1 Gemmatimonadaceae bacterium
GGCGGCGCCGGGGAAGGTGGGGAAGCCGGCCGGGCACGCGGATACGTCCGCGCCGCAGGTGGTCGTCGACGCGGAGGGTGGGCACCGCGAGGGCCCCGCGCCGCGCTAGCGCGGTCAGCACCGGCTCACTCTACTCGGCACGGGGAGAAACCCGTATGTTGGGGCGCTCGGCGGAGCCTACCCCCCAACCAGTGAGCAGCCGATGACCACACCCGAGATCGTCAGCGCGCCGGCCAGCCAGCCGTCGGTGCTGGACGACATCATCGAGATCTTCTACGCCCCGTCGCGGGTCTTCGCGCGGCAGCGGGACAACCCGAGGTTCTGGGGCGCATTCATCATCCTGTCGATCCTGTTCGCGTTAGGCGTGTGGGTGATGATGCGCAACCTCGCGTCGGTGATGGACGCTCAGATGTCGCGGCAGATGGCGGAGGCACTCCGGAAGAATCCGCAGCTCACCCAGGACCAGCTGGAGCGTGGGCGGCGGATCGGTGAGATGATGGCGCCGATCTCGGGGCTCTTCATCGCGGTGATCACGACGCTGATCCTTGGCGTGGTGATCTGGGTGATCGGCAAGTTCTTCGACTCGAAGGCCGACGTGAATCAGGGGCTGATGATCGCCACGTTCGCGTCCTTCCCGAAGGTAATCGACCTGATCCTGGCGGCGGTCCTCGCTCTGGTGCTCGGCACCGACAACATCCCCAACATGCTCGTGGCGACGCCGAGCCTAGCGCGCTTCGCGCCGACGGGGATCGCCCCTCAACTGCTCGGGCTACTGTCGCGCCTGAGCATCGGGATCGTCTGGGCAACGATCCTGATCGCGATCGGGTTGCACGTCGTCGGCCGGATTCCCAAGGCGCGGGCCTACGCGGCCGCGGTCATCATCTGGCTGCTCGGGTCAGCGCTCGTCATCGCCACGGCCGCCCGGTCGGTCTAGCAGCGGTGCGAAGGAACGGAGCGCCCGGTGCGACGTGATGTCGAACCGGGCGCTCATGCATTGCCGGTGCGTCAGCCGTGAATGTTCGGCGCGTCGGCGGCGGTTTCGTCGGCGCCGGACTTGTCGCCCTGCTTCTGCTTCTTCAGCTGCTCCGAGGCCGCGAACTCCTGCTTCGACTTCTCGAGCAGTCCCGAGCTCTCCTTGAGGTCGTCCTTGTCCGAGCCGCCGGACTCCGGACGATTGCTGGGAATCGCGTGCTGTGGCTTGCCGCCCATCGTGTTGCTCCTGGTGAGATGTCCGGGGGGCGAGAAGTCAGGAAGCGTGCCGCCGCGTGGACTCAGGGGAGAGTCGCCTCGTATTCCTCGCTGCGGTACGGCTCGAAGCCGCGAGCGCGATAGTTGGCGAGCGCCGCCGGGTGGTCGAGTGTGCAGGTGTGCAGCCAGATCGTCGACGCGCCGAGCCGCCAGGCTTCGTCGACGGCGCGAGTGAGGAGATAGCCGCCGAGTCCGCGGCCGATGAAGCGCTCGACGAGCCCGAAGTACACGAGCTCGACGTCGCCGTCGTCGTGCCGCTGGAGCTCGAAATAGCCCGCGTTCACTCCGTCGACGGTGAGGACGTGGACGCTGACGCCATCCTGCTCGAGGTGCTCGGCGAGCCGCTCGTCGCTCCACGCATCGCGGTCGTGCCAGTGCCACGGCCCACCGACGTCGCGATAGAGCTCGCGATAGCGCGCCGGGCTGCAGCGCGGGATTCGCTCGACCCGCGCGCCTAACGGCGGGTCGCGCCGTGGGCGCAGCGAGTCCGGAGAGGTCATCCGCAGGTAGGTTCGCGTGACGATGGTCGTCGGCATGCGAGGCTATATCGCCGGTCCGCGGGCTCGGGGCAAGCGCGATGGACCAGAAGCTGCGTCGTAGGACCGGAGAGTCCAATCGGTGCGAACGGCGAACCCGGTCGAGCCCGCAAGAGCGCCAGGAAAGACGCCTAATAGCTTGGCGGATATGATGTTAGAGATATATCCGTCTTCGGGTTGCGACTTAGACTGGTCGGTCCTATATTGCCGTCGATGCGTGATAGGAAAGCCGAGATCCTGGATGCCGCGGCGCGGCTGATCGCCCGTCAGGGCTACAAGCAGACCTCCATCGACGATGTCATCAAGGCGTCGGGGCTCTGCGGGAAGAGTCATTTCTATCACCACTTCAAGTCGAAGGAGGAGCTCGGCAAGGAAGTGCTCAACCGCTCCTTCGAGCGGTTCGGGGAGCGCGGGCTGGCGATCCTTCGCGAGCCGCTGATCGATCCGATCGAGCGTCTCAACCTCTTCATCGATTCGATCGTGGTAGCGCAGGCGGAGCGGGGATGCGTGGCGAGCTCGCCGTTCTGCGGGGTCGCGGCGGAGATGGCGGATGCGGGGGAGGGGTTCCGGACGCGGATCGACGCGGTGTTCGACCGGTGGTGTGACCAGATCCGGTCGCTGCTCGAGCAGTCCGACGGGCGGCTGCGTGACGGAGTGGACGCGGCGCGGATCGCGCGCTTCATCATCGCGACGCTCGAGGGCGCGGTGCTGATGACGCGCGTGACGCGCGAGATCAAGGTGATGCAGGGAATCGCGGAGGACCTGAAGCGGTTCATCGCGATGCAGCTACGCGACGATGCGTTCTCGGGTCCACGCTCGCCGTCGACAGGCGGTGGGCAGCAGGAACGAGGGTCGGGCGCGCTCGCGGGATCGAGCGCGACGTGAGGCGTGCGGCGGACCGGCGCCGTTGGCGCCGCGCACCGCCGCGAACAGTGAGGGTCGGAGGAGTGGGCATGAACGGGACGCTGGCCGATTCACGCGACGACGGGGTCGTCGACATCAGGGAGGCGCTCGCCGCGGAAGGGGGAAGCGTCGCGGAGCGTCGCTCGCGCTTCGAGCGGGAGGCGTTGACGCACCTCGACGCGCTCTACGCGTTCGCGCTCAAGCTCGCTCGCTCGCGCGACGACGCCGAGGACCTCGTCGGCGACACGATCCTTCGCGCCTTCGAGCGCTGGGACCAGTATCGGCTCGGCACGAACATCCGCGCCTGGCTGTTCACCATCCTCTATCACGTGTTCGTGAGCCGGAAGCGGCGCGTCGACGCGCGCGAGGTGCACGCCCCCGAGGATGCAGACGGCTGGTCGGCGTTCGAGGCAGTGGGGGAGATCGATCCGGAGGGTCGCTTCTACGACTCCTTCCTCGACGACGAGATCACGCAGGCGATCGATGCGCTCCCCGACGAATACCGGACCGCGGTGGTGCTGAGCGACCTGCACGAGCTGCGCTACGCGGAGATCGCCGAAATCCTCGGCGTTCCCGAGGGGACGGTGAAGTCGCGCCTCTTCCGCGGGCGGCGGCTGCTGCAGAAGAAGCTCGTGGACTACGCGGTGGAGATGAACTACATCAAGCGCCCGGCGGCGTGAGTGGGAAAGACCACGCGCCCTAGCAGAGGAAGTTGATCTCTCCCACCTTCACGTCGGGCCAGTTCACTCCCACGTAGTGATACCACAGCGTCAGGTGCGGACACGTGGGAGTGTCGGTGAGCACCTGATAGTCGAAGTGATCGAGCGACGACGCGCATCCCTGCCGGTGTGGGGTAGCGACGACGGTGACCTTCAGCTCGTTCCCCGCGAGCGCACGGTACGCGGAAAGCTCATAGCAGGGGTCGGGGGTAGCGATCCGCCCGTGGATCGTCATGAGCCCCTTGTCGAAGCCGACGTAGATGTGACGGGCGGTGTCGGCCGGCGCGTCGACCGGGGTGACACTGATCGGCACCGAGGCGCCAAAGGGCGAGGGTGCCGCCGGATTGTCGGAGCAGGCCAGTGCGGCGGCGACGAGAATGAGGGGGAGGGCTCGCATTGAAGACGGGTTGGTCTGTCCAACACAACCTGCTCTGGGAGAGGGACGTCACGGGTTGCAGCTGCGACGCGGGAGTTGACGTGGGACGGGGAATCGATGGCGGGGCTTGGGACGACGGGGGACGTGGTCCCACGTTCCACGCCCTCCCGCGTCCCACCTCTTCCCACGTCCCACGTCGTCCCCCCATCCCCAACTCGCTCCCCCGTCCCACGTCGAATCCCACGTCAGACCTGGGACGCCGTCCCACGTCAAGTCCCACGTCGCACGTGGAACACGTCAGCCGCGCACGAAGAGAGCATAGTACGCCACGTAGAACCACGAGAAGAAGCCGTGGATGATCGCCCACAGGATCGAATGGTCGACGCTCCACGAGATCGTGATGGCGAGGGCGCTGCCGAAGCCGACGCCGGCCTTGGCGACCGTCGTAGTCCTCTGCACGACGGTCGGCCGCGGCGGGACGCCGGGGTCGTTGATCGGTCCTGAGTAGCTCATGATGCTCCCTGGGTGCGCGCCACGAGGCTCGTGGCGCGGAGCGCGCGGCCGCGGCGGGAGCCGGCATGCTGGCCGTCGCGAAGCGCGACGTGGCCGTTGACGATCACGGCGTCGATCCCGACCGGATACTGGAAGGGCTGCGCGAAGGTCGCGCGGTCGGCGACGGTCGCCGGATCGAAGACCACCGCGTCCGCGGCCATCCCGGGGGCGAGACGACCGCGATCGGCGAGGCCGAAGCGCGCGGCGGCGAAGCCGCTCATCTTGTGCACGGCCTGCGCGAGGGTGAGGGTCCTCGTCTCGCGCACGTAGCGGCCGAGCACT
>JABFXM010000306.1 GCA_013361745.1 Gemmatimonadaceae bacterium
ACGCGGTGCTCCACTCGCGGAAGGCGTTCTTGACGATGCGGTCCTCGCCCGAGTGATAGGCGATCACGACGAAGGCTCCCCCGGGCGCGAGCCGGTCGCGAAGCGCGGGGAGGGCGCGCTCGAGGTCGCGCAGCTCGTCGTTGACCGCGATGCGCACCGCCTGGAAGATCCGCGCGAAGTCGCCCGCGTCGGTGCGCGCGCCGAGGGCGCCGCGGATCGCGTTCACGAGATCGTCGCTCGTCTCGAACGGGCGCGTCGCCCGGCGGCGCACGATCTCGCGCGCGAGGCGTCCGGCCTTCGGCTCGTCGGCATACTCACGGAAGATTCGCGTCAGCTCTCCCTCGCGCTCGTCGGCGAGCAGCGTCGCCGCGTCGGTGTCGGCGTCGCTCCCCATGCGCATGTCGAGCGGCGCGCCGGGTCGGAAGGAGAAGCCGCGCGACTCGTCGTCGAGCTGACGCGAGGAGACACCGAGGTCGAGGAGGATGCCGTCGAATCGCTCACCCTCGAGCGCGGCGATCCGGTCGAGGTGTGCGTAGTTTCCCTCGACGGCGCGGAAGCGCTCGCCGAAGCGCGTGAGCCGCTCGCCGGCGATGGAGAGCGCTGAAGGGTCGCGGTCGATGCCGGTCACCTGCTCGACCCCGTTCTCTAGCAGCGCGAGCGAATGCCCGCCTCCACCGAGCGTACCGTCGAGCACGCGACGTGCACCGGCGAGCAGCGAAACGACCTCGGCGGCGAGGACGGGCGCGTGATACTCGCTGTCCCAGCGACCCTTCGAACCGGCGACGGCGGTCATGCGGGCCCTGTCATCGAGCGAGTTCGCGACGCGTGAGCATACCGAAAGCTAAACACCTTCTCTTCGTGATTCACGGCGTGCGCGCGGAGCTTCCGGCGGTCCGGAATCTCGTGGACTGGGTGCGTGCGAAGGGTCACACCGTCACGCCGCGGATCACCTGGGAGCGCGGCGACGCCGAGCGGTTCGCGATGGACGGGGGACGTGGCGGCGTGGATACCGTCGTCGCGATCGGCGGCGACGGGACGGTGAACGAGGTGCTCAATGGCCTCGCCGGCAGCGACGTCCCGCTCGGCATCATCCCGCTCGGCACCGCGAACGATTTCGCGCGGCAGACGGGAATTCCCCTCGACGCCGACAGCGCGATGGACGTCATCCTCCATCGCGCGCCGACGCGGATCGACACCGCGGAGCTGAACGGCCGGCGCTTCCTCAACGTCTCGACCGCCGGGATCGGCGCCGAAGCGACGGCGGAGACGCCTGCCGACGCGAAGGAGGCGCTGGGCGCGCTCGCCTACGCGATCACGGGGGTGCGCAAGCTCGCCGAGCTGCAGCCGATCACCGCGCGCTTCGAGGCGCCAGGGTTCGACTTCGAGTCGCGCTTCCTGGTGCTCGCGGTCGGCAACGGACGGGCGACCGGTGGCGGGACCCTGCTCACGCCGAAGGCGAGCTTCGTCGACGGTCTGCTCGACGTCTGCGTCGTCGAGGCGCGCGCGCGCCGCGGCTTCGCGCGGCTCACCCTCAAGCTCCGGAAGGGCGAGCACCTCGGCGCGCCGGGGGTGCGCTACCTCCAGGTTCCGTCCCTGCGTGTGCACGCCGACAGGCCGATCACGGTGAACGTAGACGGGGAGCCGAACGAGATCTCGACGCTCGCGTATCGGGTGCACGCGAAGAGTCTCCGCGTTCATCTCGGGACGACGCCGGGGTGAGAGCGTCGAAAAAGAAACCGCGCCGGACTCCAGGAGTCCGGCGCGGTTTCGCTGCTGCCGAATGGATCAGTCGCTCAGCGCTGGCCCTTGCTGCTTCCGCCCTTTCCCGCGCCGCCACTGGACTTAGAGCCGCCTGACCTCGATGACCCGCCGCAGAACTTCTTCACCTGGCCTTCGACCGGCGCCCGGAACTGGTCGGCGAAGCTCAGGTACTGCTTCGCCGCGTCGGGAGCCACGCTTCCGCCCTGCGTCAGGTTGATCGAAGCCTTGGTCAATGCCTGGTTGGCCATCGTCGCAAGCTCGCAGCTCTTCAGCTTCGGCGCATCCGTGGCCGCCGTCTGCGCGATGGTGAAGTACGACACACCGAGCAGGAACTTCGCTGCCGGCGCAGGAGCGAGCGAGTCGGAGAGCGTGAGGAACGAGATCGCCTGCTGCATCGCCGCCCGCTTCGCCTGGTTGTCCGCCGGCTCGCCCATCTTCATCGCGTTCGCCGCCTTGTACTTCGTGTTGCCGACGCTCAGTGCATACTGCGCAACGAAGTTCGCCGAGTCGCTTCCCGTCTGCACCGCCTGACGCAGGTACGCGAGCGCCGTGTCCGGCTGCTGGTCGACGTTCATCTGCGCCAGCTGCAGGTACAGGTGCGGGTACTTCGGGTTGATCGAGAGGATCCGGGTGAAGGTAGCGCGTGCTTCAGGCGCCCGGCCCGTCTTGCTGTAGAGCTGCGCCTGACTGGCGAGGAAGTCCAGATTGTTCGGGAACTTCTTCGTCGCTGCGGTGAGCACGTTGAGCGCGCCGGCCGTGTCGGGCACGGAGACGTACGCCGCCGCGGTGCGCTGATAGTAAGTCGTATCCGCGAGCGAGGTATCCATCTGCACCAGCTGGTTGCCGATGCCGATCGCGTTCTTGTAGTCCTTCGCCGCGAGGTGGATGAGCCACTGGAGGCGGAGGAGCTGCAGGTTGCCGGGGTTCTGCGTGACCGCGGTGTCGATGATCGGCAACGCGACGCCCGGGTTCGCGGCGACGACGATCTTGCGGACGACCGCCTCGAGGGTGCGCGTGTCCGAGGGATCGGCCGAGATGAGCTGCGTCCAGAGCTGGACCGCCTGATCGTTCAGCGCGTTGGCCTGCGCCTTGTCGCCGTGCGCGGACAGGGTGTCCGACTTGTCGGAGAGGGCCTGCGCCGCGGCGTTCAGCGCGATCTTGTTCATCCGGTCGATCCGCAGCACGTCGTTCGCGTTGGCGAGGACGGTGTCGGCGGGCGCCTTCATCGCGAGGTACGCCTGGAGGCGGCAGATGCGAACGAGCGTCGCGTTGTTGTACGAGCCGAGCCCCTTGTTCGCCTCGGCGATCGCCGCGGCGTAGTTGCCGGCGCGCGCCGTGTTCTGGCACTTGGTGTAGGCGTCGAGCTGACGGCGAGCGTCGCCGAGCTGGCGGGAGATCTGCTTCGCCGCGTCGCCGACGTTCTTCGCCTCGACGACCGGAAGCGGCTGCGCGACCGAGAGGTCGGTCGGCATGACGAGCCAGGACTCGACGCGAACGCCGGTGGCGGTGCGCGTCACGCGGCCCATCAGGATCTCGTCGGCGCGCGCGGTGCGCGCGAGCTCCTTGAGGTCGCCGTTGTTGACGGCGGTGTCGGTACGAAAGCCCGACCCCTCGAGGATCCCGGTGATGTCCGTCTTCGGGACCGTCCAGATGGTGCGCACCTGGTAGTCGTTCTTCAGGCGCTCACGCAGCTCGTCGGCTGCCTGAGCACCAAGCGGCTTGGGGCCGGCGAAGACCGGAACCATGACGCGTGGGCCCGCCTTCGGGGCCGCCTGCGCGTGCGCCGAGCCGGCGATCGCGAGGGAACCGATGGCGCCCACGACGGTGAGCAGGTGACGGTGCGATGCCTTCACTGTATCAACCTCCCGAACGGTGATGTTGCTGCCCCGACAGGGGAACCGGACCAACCGAGAACACCCAGCCACTGCGCCCGCGCGACCGATCACTTCGACGGCTGTTGCGGGATGGGCGAAGAGGGACTCGAACCCCCGACTTCCTGTGTGTAAGACAGGCGCTCTAACCAGCTGAGCTATTCGCCCATGGCGCCGCTTCGCCCGATTCCGACGTCGCCCCGACGTCGCACCATCATACCAAAACCGGGCCGCGGCGTTCCGGGATCACAAAAAAAAGCTCGAGGATCCTCTCTTCCAGCCCCTCCGACGACCCGTCAGCCGCACGCGCCGGTGGTGAGCGCGGTCACTTCAGGATGGCGAGCGGAACGAGCACGCAGTACCCGAGAATGAGCAGGATCGGCGCGAGCGTCTCTCCTCCCCGCGCCAGATCGACGTACCCCGCGAGTAGCACCACGGCAGCGACGATCCAGAGGATCAGACTGCGCGAGCGCGTTGTGCTGCCGGTTTGAGCCATAAGCACGTAGTGTACCCTGTCAAATGGAATGGTGTCAAGCGGTTGGGCCGTCGGGCCACCGCTCGCGCGCGTCACGGATCGGACGCGTGCTCGCCATTCGGCACATCGGGGGGCGCGGCGGTTTCCCGGAGGAGCTCGGCCAGCGCGCTCTCCCGCGCCAGCCGCTCCGCGATCTCGTCGGCCACCCGCATCGCCTCGAGTCGCCGGCGGTCGCGCCGGCGTCGCACGAGCCAGAGCGGAAGGAGGGTCACGCCGCCGAGCACACCGAGGAGCGCGAAGTCCGCGGTGAGCGCGAGCGCGCCGTACCGGCGCCGGGTGCGCTCGCGCCAGCGGAGGTCGAAGTCGGCGAGGGTCAGCCCGTACGCGGCGCGGATCGCCTTGTCCATCGAGCCGGTGGACTTCCAGTATTGGCTGAACAGCGTGAGCCCACGGCGCTCGTCGAG
>JABFXM010000528.1 GCA_013361745.1 Gemmatimonadaceae bacterium
GACCGCCGAGCGACATGATCCGCTGTTCCACGTCTCGCCGCGCTGCTGCTGGTGGAGCGGCAACTCCTGGCCGTACGCGACGACGCAGACGCTCGTCGCGATGGCGAACCTGCTGAATCACTACACGCAGGACGTCGTCACGAAGCGCGACTGGATGGAGCTGCTGCGCATCTACACGCGCACGCAGCGCAAGAACGGCCGCCCGTACATCGCGGAGGCGGCGAACCCCGACGACGGCTCGTGGGAGGGGCACGACACCTTCCAGCACAGCGAGCACTACTTCCACTCCGGCTACGTCGACCTGGTCGTCACCGGTCTCGTGGGACTGCGCCCGCGCGCCGACGACTCGCTCGAGGTGAATCCGCTCGCGAGCGACGACATGGCGTACTTCGCGCTCGACGGGGTCGAGTATCATCGCTACCAGATCACGGTCTTCTGGGATCGCGACGGCACACGCTACGGGCGTGGGAAGGGGCTGACGGAGCTCGCGAACGGCCGCGTGATCGCGACCACGCCGCGGCTCGAGCGCGTGGTCGCGTGGTTGAAGCCTCTGCGATCCCTCGAGCTCGAGGCAGTTCCGCCGGCGGCGAACTTCGCGGTGAACAACGGCGCCGGACCCTTTCCATGGGTCACGGCCAGCTACAGCGCGCCGACCACGCCCACCTTCGCGCTCGTCGACGGAAATTACCGTTATGACGAGAACCCGCCGAATCGCTGGACCGACTCCGGCTCCGTGCACGCACGCGAGTCGCTCGTGCTGGACTTCGGTGCCCCGCATCCGATCGACGAGCTGAAGCTCTATTTCCTCGACGACGGGCCGGGACGGGCGGTCCGAGCGCCGGCGGGCTACGTGATCGAGCTGTGGGAGAACGGGCACTGGACGCCGGCGCCGGAGAAGCGGCGCATTCCCGAACGCGCCGAGGGTCATCGTCCGAGCTCGGTGTCCTTCTCTCGCCACATCGAGACCTCGCGCGTCCGCCTCACCTTTACCCACCAGCGCGGCGCCTACGTCGGCCTCACCGAGATCGAAGCTTGGGGCCGGCCCGACTCGCGCTTCGACCTCGCACCGGTGACCGCGCCGTCGCCCGATCTCGCCTACAACCCCACCGACAGCGGCTACCCGCGCGTCACCGCTTCCTTCACCGGCCGCGACGACAGCGCACGCGAGGCGACCGACATGCGCATCGCCTTCAGCCGCTACTCGCGCAACCGCTGGACCGCGTACGGGACGCCTGACGCGAGCGACTGGCTCGCGGTGGACTTCGGCGTCGCTCGCATGGTACGCTCGCTCGAGCTCTACCTCTGGGGCGACGATCGCGGGGTGAAGGCGCCGAAGCGCTACACGGTGCAGTACTGGGACGGCACCGCGTGGCGCGACGCGCGGGTGCTATCACGTCTTCCGGCGACGCCGGCCACCTCGGCGGTGAACACCGTGCGCATCTCGCCCGTGCGAACGACGAAGGTGCGCGTCCTCTTCGAGCACGATCGCCCCGCCGCGACAGGGGTGACGGAGCTGATGGTGTTCGGGGACCGCTGAGCGTACGGCCACTCAGGGCCGCGCGCCACGCTGCTGCCCGAGCTCGCGCAGGACCTCGCCGAGCTTCTTCATCTCCTCGCCGTACGTCGCCCAGTCGTCGGCGCGCTGCGCCGCGCGCGCGCGATCGTAGTGCTCGAGCGCCCGGCGCGTGAGCGCGGCGGACGCGGTCGACGTCGCGGTGCTCTCCGACGGCTGCGGTGTCGGGGGTGCCAGCTCGGCGCTCTGGCCGAGCAGCCCGGCGAGCGCCGCGTCGAGCGTCTCGCCCATCGCGACCTGCCCCTCCTGCGCGGCGATGACGCGCTTCAGCTCCGGGATCCGTCCGCCCTGCGCGCGGAGATACAACGGCTGCACGTAGATGAGCGATCCTTCCACCGGAAGCACGAGCAGCTCCCCGCGCAGCACCTCCGACCCGCGCTGGTCCCAGAGCGTGATCTGCCGCGAGACTTCGGTGTCCTGGTTGATGCGGTTGACGATCTGGTCCGGCCCGAAGACGAGCCGCTGACGCGGAAAGCGATAGACCGCGAGCTCGCCGTAGTGCGCGCCGTCGTTCCGCGCCACCATCCACGCGGCGAGGTTGTCCTTCTGCCGCGGAGTGAAGGGACGCATGAGGACGTATTCCGGATCACGCTGCCCCGGCAGACGCATCACCATGTGGCGCATGAACGCCTCGCCGGTCCCACCCGATTGCGTACCTGACGGTCCGGCGCTTCCCGCGCCACCGGGGATCTGCCACTCGTCCTCGCGGTGGTAGAAGGTCTCGGGATTGACCATGTGGTACGTCGCGTAGAGCGCGCTCTGCAGGCCGAAGAGGTCCTGCGGGTAGCGGACGTGCGCGCGCAGGTCGGCGGGCATCGAGTCGAGCGGGAGCAGGAGCCCCGGATACATCCGGTCGATGGTCCGGATGATCGGGTCGCGCGTATCGGCGCGATAGGCGCGGACGCTCCCGTCGTACGCGTCGATCACGACCTTCACGCTGTTGCGCATGTAGTTGACGCCGCCGCCGACACCGCGCGCGTACGGGTAGCGGTCCGACGTCGTGTACGCGTCGAGCATCCACTTCAGCCGGCCATCGGCGGCGATCACCAGATACGGATCGCGGTCGAAGAGCACGAAGGGGAGCGCGCGCGCCGCCCGCTCGCGGATGTCGCGGTAGTAGAGGATGCGCGTCCGGTCGGTGAGGTCGCTCGACAGCAGGATGTTCAGCGATCCGAAGCGGACGGCGAAGAGCAGCCGGCGGAGGAAGGAGCCTAACGGTACGCCGCCCCTGCCGTCGTACTGCGAGTACACCGCCGCGTCCCCCTCTCCCGCCGGGAAGTCGAACTCCCGCTGCCGGCTCGGCGCGAGCACGAAGTCGTTCGACAGCTCGCCGTAGTAGATCTCCGGTCGCGTCACGCGCACGTCGACGCTCGACGCGGGGGGCAGGTCCTTGATGAAGAGTACCGGCAGTCCCTCGGGCGTCACCGCGTTCGACGGGCCGAGGGTCAGCCCCATGCCGTGCGTGTAGGTGAGGTGCTCGTTGATGAAGCCGCGCGTCGGCAGCGACTGCGTGTCGAGCTCGCGCGGCGCGAGCAGCACCTGGCGCAGCTGGCCGCCCAGCCGGTAGCGATCGTCGTCGACGGAGACGAAGTCGTAGTAGGTGCGGATCGACTGGATCTGGCCGAAGGTCTGGAGCAGGGGCTCGCGATCCCACAGCCGCACGTTGTCGATCGTCTCGCGATTGCGCGCGATGAGCTCCGGCGTCAGCGGCGTCGCCATCGGGAGCTCGCTCGGCTCCAGCCCGTCGATCCCCCACGCCTGGCGCGTGGCGCGGATGTGGTTGACGATCTGCGGCGTCTCGCGCGCCAGCTCGTTCGGCTGCACGGCGAGGCGTTGCACGATCGCCGGCACCACCGCGGCGAGCAGCGCGACCACGAGGTACGCGACGACGACGCGCGCCGCGGTCGCGACGAGCCGCCCGCGCGTCGCCCCCCAGACGATGAGCAGCCCCCCGACGAGCGCGGCGACGCTGAGCACGTGCAGCGCCGGAATCCGGATGCGCAGGTCGACGTAGCGCGCGCCGGTGAAGGGCACGTGCGCACCGAAGAGCAGTCCGGGGATGTCGACGAAATGGATTCGCAGCGCGACGACCAGGAGCCAGAGCGCGGCGAGCACCGCGAGCTGCGCCTGTGCGCCCATGCCGAGCGCAGGCAGTCGCCCCCTCCTCGCCGGTTCGGCGCGCGCCAGGTGGATCGGTAGCGCGATGATCAGGGCGAGGACGAGCAGCCAGAGCGCGGCGCTCGTCGCCAGCTCGAGCACCGGGAGAGTGAAGACGTAGTAGCTGACGTCGCGGCCGAACACCGGATCGGCGACACCGAATGGCGTCCGGTACACGAACTGGAGGATCGTCCGCCACTCGGCGGCGAGGACGAGCGCGAAGAAGAGCGCGAGCAGCGCCGGGCCGGCGATCGTGAGGACGCGAGTCACGCCGTCGAGCAGCGACCGCGCGGCGTCGGTGAAGCCGGCCCGCGTGTACAGGTCGCCGAAGCGCGACTGGATCTCCCGTCGCGCGGGGCCGGCGAGCGCGATGCGCGCGTTGCCGTAGAGAAACGCGAAGGCGACGAGACCCGCGGGAAGCGCGAGCGCCCACTGCGCGACGATCTTCGTGAAGAACACCCGCTCGAAGCCGATCTCGCGATACCAGAGCCAGTCAGCGAGCCGGCCCGCGACCGCGGGGACGATCAGGAAGAGCGCGACGACGACGAGGAGCAACGCCCAGATCCAGCGGCCGCGCCGCGGCCTGACCTCGCCGGCGATTGCGCGCGGCGGAAGGGGACGGATCCCCGCGTTGCGGATGCCGCGGATGATGGGATCGTCGTCGGGCGGCATCGGCTCGCTCATCCCGTGCCTCGTCAGGGAAGTCGCCGCGGAGAAGACGCCGCGCGGTCGACCCGAATCTGCACACGGGACCGCGACGCCGCGAGACTCGTATCGTCTTACTCCCCTTACTCCCCTTACTCCCCTTACTCCCCTTACTCCCCTGCTCCCCTGTGCC
>JABFXM010000241.1 GCA_013361745.1 Gemmatimonadaceae bacterium
TCGCCGCGGTCGACGTCCTCGTCGCGGTGGAGGGAGCGGGGCGCGGGCTCTCCAGCGACGAGGCACAGCGCCGCCTCGCTCGCGAAGGTCCGAACGTGCTGCGCCAGCCTCCACGCACCTCGGCGCTGGCGAGGATCGCGGCCCAGTTGCGCAGTCCCGTCGTGCTGCTCCTGCTGTTCGCGGTGGCGCTCACCAGCGTCACCCGGCAGTGGCTCGATGCCGCGGCGATCATCGCGGTGCTGCTGCTCAACGCTGGAATCGGAGTCGAGATCGAGCTCCGCGCGCGCCGCGCGCTGGAGTCCCTTCTCGCGCTCGAGGTGCCGCGCGCCGTCGCGGTGCGCGATGGACGCCCCGTCGAGCTTCCCGCGCGCGAGCTCGTCGTCGGCGACGTGATCGTCGTCGACGCTGGGCGCCGCGTTCCCGCCGACGCGCGGCTGCTCGACACGGTCGAGATGGAGACCGCGGAGGCGATCCTCACCGGTGAGTCGGCGCCTGTGGCCAAGGACCCGAGCGCGGGTCTCGCACCCGACGCGCCGATACTGTCGATGCGCGCCGCGGTACTCGCCATCGCCTACGCCGCCGCGATGACGGCGGGAACGCTGCTCGCGTTCGAGATCGCGCTGCGCCGGGCAGAAGCCCTCGGCGTCGCGCGCAGCGCGGCGTTTTTCACCCTCGCGCTGACACAGATCGCGCAGCTCGCGAACGCCTATCCGCCGACCAGCGACGCGGCGCCGCGCCGGTCGCTGATCCGCTCGCCGCTGACGGCGGCGGCGGTGCTCACGATCGGAGTGCAGCTGCTGCCGTTAGGCATTCCGGTCCTCGCACGCATCCTGGCGGTGGAGGCGCCGGTCGCGGCGTGGTGGTGGCCGGTTCTTGTCGCGTGCGCGCTGGCTCCCGTGGGGGCGGGGTGGCTGCTGCGCGTCGCGCGCGGTCTACGTCGTCGCAGGGGCGGCCCCGCGCCGCGCTAACGCTCGGCCTCATCGGCTTCGTCCTCATGTCGAACATCGACAACGTGCCGCGGCCGCTCGTCAACCGGCGCGTCTCGCGGATCCATCCCCTGGTGACGCTCGTCGGGGAGGGCGCTCTTGTCAGTCGCCCGGCGCCGGGCCATGCTTGCCTCGTGCGAATGCTGAAACCCGGCCCCCGCGCCGCGCTGATCCTCGTCGTCGGCGCCTCGTCTCTCCTCGCCGCCTGCGCCTCGACCCCGGCGACGGCGGTGTCCGCATGGGGAACGGGCACCACTCTCCCGATCCCGGCGCGGCCACCACTTCCGTCGTACAGCGACCCGAAGGATCCCGTCTCGTACCTCGTCCTCGGTGACTGGATGCTCCGGCGTGGTCGAGCGGACAGTGCGGCCGCGGCGTTCTTCTGGGCGAGCCGGCTCGATCCGACGCTCGCTCAGCCGTACTACGCTCGGAGCGTCGCGCTCCTCCTCGTGTACGCACGACCGCACCAGGCGCCGTTCGCGGGCGACGTCTGGGTCCCGGTCGCGAAGATCCCGCTCTGGCGGCTCGCCGTCATCGACTCGCTCCGGCGGGAGGCGCTGGCACGCGATCCCTTTCTGCCGCCCAGCTACGATCACCTGCTCACCGGCCGTCCGCCGTTCTGGGCGCTGGCCAAGGTGCGTGACCCGGCCGCGCGCGGGTACTGGCTCTACGACTTCGGCGAGCGCGAGCTCGCCGACTCCGTGCTCGGCGTCGCCCTGAAGAAGCAGCCGGGGCGGGCCCATCTTCGCGAGCTGCGCGCTCGCGCGGAGTACGAGCTCGGGCGCTACGACAGCGCCGCGGCCCAGCTCCGGATCCTCCTCGACACCCTCTCGCACCGCGACTCGACCACGCTGGGAATGGGCTACTCGTCGAAGGAGATGATATACTACACGTTAGGCTACACGCACGTGCAGCGTGGCGACACCGCCGCGGCTCGCCTCGCCTTCGAGAGCGCGGTCGTCGAGAACGCCGCGTTCTATCCGGCGCATCTCTGGCTGGCGACGCTGGCCAGCCGGCGCGGAGAGCCGGACGTCGCCGAACGCGAGATGGCGACGGCCACCGACATCGCCCCGACCGATGCGACGATGCGACTCCTCCATGGCGTGTCGCTGCTCGAGAACGGCGCCGCCGGCCGTGCCACCGCCGAGCTGCTGAAGGCGATCGATCTCGATCCCTGGTTCGCGAAGCTCTACTTCTACCTCGGCAAGGCGCACGAGGCACGCGGCGACCCGGCGCGAGCGGCCGAGGCGTACGAGGCGTACGCCAGTCGAGAGCGGCTCAATTCCGGCGAGCGTGTGTGGGCGCAGTCGCACAGCGATTCGCTTCGCGCTCGATCGACGCACTGAGACTCCTCTCGCTGCAGCGGCCCTTCGTCATCGTCGGCGCCGCGATGGCCGGCGCGGCGGGCGTCCGAGCTAGCCGCCGCACTCCCGGCGCCGCATCTCGAGGAACTCGCGCTCATCGGCGGAGACGGTGTGGCACGGCTGCTCGGAGCTCTCGAGCAGGCGCATCAGCCTCGCGAGCTCCCCGGGCTGGCTCTTCGGCGGGAAATCGCAGGAGATCTCGCGGCGCGACGAAGGCCGGTGTCCATCGGCGTCGGGATCGGTGAGGCGAGTCGGTACGTAGCCTGGTGCGATGCGCATGGCGTCCTCCTGACATGCGCAGTGTATCGGCCGTGGCGACGACCACCAGCGGGAAAAACCCCACCCTCGTCGGGGGTTCGACCTGCGTGGACGCGCGTGTCGCGCGCGTTCAGCCTGGGGCGGCGCGCCTTTCGTCGGGACCGCTTTCGTGCGTGAGGACGCTCGCTACTCGCAGCCGTATCGGCGATGCTCGAGGTACGCGCGCTCTTCGGCCGACATGAAGCGATTCTGCGTGGCGGAGGACCGGTGAAGCAGCCGCATCGCGACCGACACCGCGGGCGAAGGGGCGGCGGAATGGTGGGCCCTCGGCTTCTGTTCTTCTGACGCGGGCTCGGCGCGGCGCTCGGCAGGCGGGGTGAGCGACCGCGAATCGTGACTGTGGGTTGTACGCATGACTCCTCCAGGACGACATCGACGTCGCCGGAGCGCGCCCCACACCCGTCTTGCCGGTAAGTGACACGCTCCGGTCGGCGCTTTCGCTACTATAGCATATGTAGCTGACACACGCCATGTGCAAATATCGGGCTCATGGGTGATGGTCGCGCGAGCAGCCGACCGATGAGCGGGGCGCGCCCCTCGCCTTGCCTCCGCGAAGCCGCGCGGTCAAAGTACGTTGCATCCCACCCGACGATTCGCGGCGCGAGCCGCCGCGCATCTTCTTCGTCCCGCCCCTCATCCGGAACGTCATGCGGCAGCGCACTCTTCCGCTTGGACTCCTCGCGCTCTCGATCATCGCGTCACCCATCGTCGCCGCGGCACAACGCCAGGGATCGCCTGCCGCTCCCGCGGCCGCCGGCGCTCAGGATGATCTCTCTTCCGCGAAGCCCGGACGCGATCCCGCGCAGCCGATCGACGAGGAGTACACGCGGAAGATCCGCGAGTACACCACCGAGCCGTTCTTCCTCTCCCCGCTCGTCGACTACCTGCCTGCCTCGAAGACGGTGCCCACCCCGAAGGCCGTCCTCGGCGACATCGCCGGCGCACCGACGAAGCTTCCGTACGCGGAAGAGGTCTACCAGTACATGCGCATGCTCGAGAAGGCGAGCCCGCGCGTGAAGGTCTTCTCGATCGGCACCACCGAGGAAGGACGCGAGATGATCGCGGTCGCCGTCGCCTCCGAGGATCTCATCGCGAAGCTCGACGCGAACCGCGCACAGCTCGCGAAGCTCGCCGATCCGCGCACGATCGCCTTCGATGACAAGCTGGCGGAGCAGATCGCGTCCACGGCGACGCCGGTCTACTACATCACCGGCACCATCCACTCGCCCGAGAGCGGTGCACCCACCGCGCTGATGGAGCTCGCCTACCGCCTCGCCGTGGACGACGCGCCGTACGTGAGGAACATCCGCGACCATCTCATCACGCTCATCACGCCGGTGGTCGAGGTGGACGGGCGCGACCGCGAGGTGGACATCTTCAAGTGGCACATGGCGCACCCGGGGGAGACGTACCCCAACGTGCTCTACTGGGGCCATTACGTCGCGCACGACAACAACCGCGACGCGATGGGGATGACGCTCAAGCTCTCGCAGAACGTGATGAACACCCTCGTCGAGCAGAAGGCGCAGGTGCTTCACGACCTGCACGAGTCGGTGCCATTCCTCTACGACAATACCATCGGCGACGGACCGTACAACGCCTGGCTCGACCCGCTGCTCACCAACGAGTGGCAGATGATCGGCTGGAACAACGTGCAGGAGATGACGCGCTTCGGGATGCCAGGCGTCTTCGCGCACGGCCAGTTCGACACGTGGTCGCCCGGCTACCTCATGTTCATGGCGGCGACGCACAACGGCATCAGCCGCCTCTACGAGACCTTCGGCAACGGCGGCACCGCCGAGACGGTCGAGCGCACCCTGAGCCCGAGCGAGACGGAGCGGACGTGGTGGCGGCAGAACCCGCCCCTTCCGCGCGTGAAGTGGTCACTGCGGGACAACA
>JABFXM010000510.1 GCA_013361745.1 Gemmatimonadaceae bacterium
AGGGCAGAGGCAGGGGTCAGGGGCCAGGAATCAGGGGTCAGGGGTCAGGGGTCAGGGGTCGGCTGAAAGGGAACGAGGGAGGAGCGAATCGCTCCTCCCTCGTCCGTTGTCCGCCGACCCCTGATCCCTGACGCCCGACCCCCTAGTCAGAATTCCCCGATGAACCCGATCTCCGGCTCGAGGCGCTGACCGAACTTCTCCTGCACCGACTTCTGCGCGAACGCGATCAGCTTGCGGACGTCGGCCGCGGTGGCATGTCCGAGATTGACCATGATGTTCGCGTGGATGTGCGAGATCTGCGCGTCGCCGATCCGGTAGCCCTTCAGCCCGCATTGATCGATGAGCCGGCCGGCGCCGACCCCCTCGATCTTCTTGAAGATCGAGCCGGCGCTCGGGTGCCACTCGAGCCAGGGGTGCTTTCCACCGCGCCAGCTCAGGTTCTCCTGCGCGACGCGATGTAGCGTCGCCGGGTCCCCCTTCTCGAGCTGGAAGGTCGCGGAGAGTACGATGTCGGGGCGGTGATGCAGGATCGTATCGTCGTAGCCGAACCGCATGAAATCCCGGTCGACGACGATCCGCTCGTTCTGCTCCGTGAGCAGCTCGGCGCTCTCGAACACCTCGGCGATGAACATCGTCCGCTCGCGCGCCGGCGCCGGCGAGAGGAAGTGCAGGTTCTGCCAGATGGCGCCGCCGATCGTGCTCGGGATCCCGACGTAGTGTTCGAGCCCGGACCAGCCGCGAGCCAGAGTCTCCTTGATGATGTCGGCGATGATCGCGCCGCTCTCGACCCAGAGCTTGCCGTCCTCGGCGAACGAAAAGTGCCGAGCGGTGTTCCGTATGACGAGGCCGCGAAAGCCCTTGTCGCCGATGAGGATGTTCGCGCCGAGGCCGAGCACGAAGAAGGGAACCTGCAGCTCGCGCGCGGCGACGATCGCGCTCGCGAGCTCGTCGGCCGAAGTCGCCTCGAAGAAGAGATCGGCGGGGCCACCGATCCTGAACGTGGTGTAGGGCCCGAGCGGGACGTCGCGCTTCGCGCGCCCCGCGGGCAGGCGCGCCTCGAGCGCGTCGAGCAGATTCAGCGATGTCGAAGTCATGACGAACGTCAAGGAAACGAGGGCGCTGGCCCGGAGCCAGCGCGGAATCAGGCGCGGGCCCGACGTTCGTCGAACCAGCATCCCATCGTAGACGATGATCAGAGCAGGAAAGTCGCACTCCGGCGCCGCCCGCCGGCTCGTCACCCTCGTCGCGCTCGCTCTCCTGGTCGAAGGCGCCGCGAACCCACGCCGCGCCGCGGCCCAGGCCCAGGTCAGCGCGGTGAGCGCCGCGAGCCGCGGCGCGCTCGAGCGAGCGACGCTGGAGAAGGTCATCAAGCGTCAGGTGCTCCCGAACGGCCTCGAGGTCATCGTCCTCGAGAACCATGGCGTCCCGCTGGCGACCGTCGAGATCGACGTGAAGAACGGCGCGTTCACGCAAGCCCCCGGCTTCGAGGGGCTCGCGCACATGTACGAGCACATGTTCTTCAAGGCGAACGCCGACCTTCCGGAGCCGGAAGCGTTCGTCGATCGCGCGGGGGAGCTCGGCGCGATCTACAACGGGACGACGACCGAGGAGCGCGTCAACTACTACCTCACGATCCCCGCCGACAGCCTGCGCGGCGGGATCGAGTTCATCGCGTCGGCGCTGCGGTCGCCGCTCTTCCGCCAGGACGAGCTGGAACGGGAGCGGCAGGTGGTGCTCGGCGAGTACGACCGCGCCGAGTCGAATCCCTTCCTCGCGCTGACGAACGAGACCGGCAAGGTCCTCTGGGGAAGCGCCTGGTCGCGCAAGGACGCGTTAGGCGAGCGAAGCGCCATCCTCGCGACGACGCCCGACAAGCTGCGCGCGATCCAGAAGAAGTATTACGTGCCGAACAACAGCGCGCTCATCGTCGCCGGCGACGTGAGCCCCGACAGCGTGTTCAAGGCGGCGCGCGACGCCTTCGGCGACTGGCCGCGCGCCGCGGATCCCTTCGTGGCCGACCCGATCCCGCCGGTACCACCATTGGCGCGAAGCCGCGGGATGGTGATCGAAGCGCCGATCAACACGGTGATCGTGCTCGTGCAGTGGCAAGGGCCGAGCGTCGGGAAGGATCCGCAGGCGACGTATGCGGCCGACGTCTTCTCGGACGTGCTCAAGCAGCCCAACTCCGGCTTCCAACGGCGACTCGTCGACACGGGGCTCTTCCAGGAAGTCGGCGTCAACTACTACACGCTGAATCAGGTCGGTCCGATCAGCATCAGCGGGACGACGACGCCGGAGAAGCTGAAGCAGGCGCTCGCCGCGCTCGACAGGGAGATCGCGCAGTTCGACAAGCCCGGCTACCTCACGGCGGCCGAGCTCGAGCCGGTGAAGCGCCAGCGCGCCGTCGAGACGGCGATGGGACTGGAACGGGCCTCAGGCCTCGCGCACACGATCGGCTTCTGGTGGAGCGTCGCGAGCCTCGACTACTTCATGGGCTACATCGACAACATGGCGAAGCAGACCACGACCGATCTCCGCAACTACGCCGGGAAGTACATGGTCGGCAAGCCGCGTGTCGTCGGCGTGATGATCGACCCCGAATCACGGGCGCGCATCGGGCTCACCGACGCGGACCTGCTCGCGGGGGGCAAGTGATGATCGGACGGAAATTTCTCGCGGCGGCGCTGCTCTGCGTCGCGTCGATCGCCGGCGCGCAGGCGACGACGACCGCGCCTCGCGCCGGGGCGACGACGTCGACGACGACCACCGACTTCCTCGTCGACGGGATCCACGTCGAGCTCCGCCGCACGACGGCGAACGACGTCGTCGCGGCGAGCCTCTACCTCCTCGGGGGCACCCAGCAGCTGAGCGACAGCACGCAGGGCATCGAGGCGTTCCTGCTCGCGGCGTCGGAGCGGGGAACGAAGCGCTTCAGCAAGGAGGCGTTGCGCGGGCTCACCGCGCGGCTCGGGAGCACCATCGAGATCGATCCGACCGTCGACTGGACGATGATCGGTTCGCGCGGCCTGCGTGACAGCTTCGACTCGACGTGGATCGTGCTCGCCGATCGCGTGATGGCGCCGCGGCTGGACTCCGCGGAGGTGGAACTGGTGCGCGAGCAGCTGCTCATCGGTGCGCGGACGCGCCGCGACTCGCCGGACGCGCTGGTGCAGGCGGTGGCCGACAGCGCCATGTGGGCCGGACATCCGTATGGCCTCGAGCCGTCAGGCACCGTCGAGTCGCTGAGTCGCATCTCGGTCGCCAGCCTCCGCCGCTACCAGCGCGAGCAGATGGTGAAGTCGCGGATGCTGCTCGTCGTCGTCGGGAACGTCGATCGTGCGCAGGTCGAGCGGCTCGTCCACACGACGATCGGAACGCTGCCCGCGGGAAGCTACCAGTGGTCGCCGCCGCGGACGCCAGCGGTGACGGCGTCGTCCATCACGGTCGTGCCGCGGTCGCTACCGACGAACTACATCCTCGGCTACTACGCTGGTCCCCCCGCGTCGAGCGCGGACTATCCCGCGCTCCGCGTCGCGACCGCGGTGCTCGGCGGGCGCCTCTTCGCCGAGATTCGCAGCCGCCGGAACCTGACGTACGCTGTCGACGCGCCCTTCATCGAGCGCGCGGCTTCTGCGGGCGGCCTCTACGTGACGACGACGCAGCCGGAGACGACGCTCGCGCTGATGCAGGTCGAGGTACAGCGGCTGAAGGACGAGACCATCGACCCGAGTGGGCTCGAGCGGCTGGTCCAGCAGTTCATCACCGAGTACTTCCTCAACAACGAGACGAACGCGGCGCAGGCGGATTTCATCGCGCGCGGGGTGCTGTATCGCGGGAGCGCGCTCGCCGCGACGCCCGACCGGTTCGTCGACGACCTGCGCGCGGTGCGGCCGCAGGACGTGCAGCGCGTCGCGCGGACGTACATGCGCGGAATCCACTTCGCCTACGTCGGCGATCCGGCCGCGGCGCCGCGGAAGGCGGCGGCGCGATTCTAGGGCGCCGCTAGCCCTTCACGCGGGCCGCGAGCTCGGCGCGCACGTCGTCGAGAGAGATGCCTAACGCGCGAAGGGCGACCAGCGCGTGATAGACGACGTCGGCTCCCTCCGCGGTCGCCCGCGCCACGTCCCCGTCGGCGCAGGCGACGGCGAGCTCCGTCGCCTCCTCGCCGAGCTTCTTGAGGCGGAGGTTGCGGTCGGCGAGGTGCCGGCGCGTGTAGCTCGGCCGCTCACCGGCGGTCCCGTCCGACTCCCCCGCGCGTCGGGCGATGGTCGCGTCGAGCACGGCGAGGGAGTCTGGGGCGAGCGCGTCGCTTCCGAAGCAGGAACGGGCGCCGGTGTGACATGCCGGCCCAGCGGGCGAGACGCGCGCGAGCACCGCGTCGCCATCGCAGTCCGCAGCGAGAGAGACCACCCGCTGGACGTTCCCGCTCGTCGCGCCCTTGTGCCAGAGGCCGCGCGTCCGCGAGCGATAGTGCATCTCGCCGGTGGCGATGGTCTTCTCGAGCGCCTCGCGGTCCGCGTGCGCGACCATGAGGACCGCTCCCGTCGCCGCGTCCTGCGTCACGAC
>JABFXM010000334.1 GCA_013361745.1 Gemmatimonadaceae bacterium
ATCTTCGGCGTCATCGACGCGGGAACGTCGACGATGAAGCGCGAGCGGCGCGTCGTGCGCCCGGTCGTCACGCTCCACGAATCGTAGAAGTCCCCCGGCAGGTACGGCTTGAGCCGCTCGCGCGTGACGCTGTAGTCGACGAGCGTGCCCGGCGCGACGCCGCTGAGTGAGTAGCGCAGCACCTTGCGCTGCTCGTACACCGGCGACGAGGTCGCCGCCGGCACGTCCGACTTCTGCTCGATCGTCGGCTTCGCGGCGACGACCTCGCCGTTCGGCTTGACGACGCGGATCCAGTTGACGGTGAGCTTCTCGCGCTCGGGCGCGTACGAGAACGAGCGCTCCGACCAGCTCTCGACGTCGTCCTCGTTGAGGATCTGCACGACCTGCCGATAGGTGGACGACCCGCGCCCATCGCTCTCGTAGCGGATGACGCCATCGTCGAGGAGGTAGACGAATCCCTCCTCGGGATGATCCTCGGCCTTCACGGCGAGCGAGTAGATCGTGTCGTTGCGAACCGAGGGATCGCCCTTCGGGGTGATCTTCGGCGCCTGCGCGGAGAGCGCGGTCGCGACGCAGACCGCGAGGGCGGCCGCGAGGGCGGGAGTGAAGAGCGAGCGACGCATATGCTATCGGGGGGAAAGGAGGGTGGACAAACATTCGGCCGAGAACCGCGTCCGTCAACAGGAAGGAACGCGACAGTTCGTCCCTCCCACCGCGGCGCCGCGAGCGAGCGACCCTGCCAAGTCGTTGCGACGCGAGACGTTAGGCTCGAGTTTGGCGAAACGCGGCGCCAGCGCAGCGCACGACGGAGCCTCTTGCAGTTCTTCCGCCCTGCTCCCGCTCTTCTTCCCGCCCAGGCCCGCGATGCCCGTTCGCGCACGGGCCCCGACGCGACCTGCGGAGATCACCCGGTCGATTGGGAAGAACGACTCGAGAACCGCGGAAGAACGCCACGCTGGGCCGTCACACATCCCTCCCAAAGGCGCGCCGTCGCTCTACCTTAGAGAGTTCTCACCTTGCCCCCCGCCATGTTCCGTCCCGCGCTTCTCCTCCTCGTCCTCGCCGGCGCCGCGCCGTCGCTCGTCGCCCAGCAGCCGACCGACACCTCAATCACCGTCGATGCGATCTTCCGGCGCGGTGAGTTCCGGTCGGCGCCCCTTCCCGACGTACACTGGTTGAGGGACGGACATTCGTACCTCGACCTCGCCCCCGATCCGCAGGGCGGCGCCGACATCGTTCGCGTCGACGTCCTCACCGGCGCGACGCGGACCATCGCCGACGCGAAGTCGATCGTCGACGAGAAGGGGCAGCCGATCGAGATCGAGGAGATCAGCCTCTCCGACGACGAGAGCAAGGCGCTGCTCTTCCACAACTCGGTGCGCGTCTGGCGCGACAACACCCGCGGCGTCTTCCACGTGCTGGACTTCACGACGGGGAAGATCACGCCGATCGCGACGGTGACCGACCGTGAGCCACCCGCGTCGCGCACCGACACCAGCTCGCAGCCGGCACTCGGCAAGTCGAACCTGCCGAGCTTCATCGCGGCGCCGCTGCGGGGCGGGCTGCAGATGTTCGCGAAGTTCTCCCCCGACGGAAGGCAGGTCGCCTTCGTCAGCGACAACGATCTCTGGGTCACCGATCTCGCCACGGGGCGCACGAAGCGACTCACCACCGACGGCAGCGCCGACATCATCAACGGGACCACCGACTGGGTCTACGAGGAGGAGCTCGGGCTGCGCGACGCCTTCCGCTGGAGCCCTGACTCGAAGCACATCGCGTACTGGCGCTTCGACCAGTCGGCGGTGCCCGCGTTCCCGCTCGTCAACGAGCTCACGCTCTACCCGACCGTCTCGGTGCTGCGCTACCCGAAGGCCGGTGAGCCGAACAGTCGCGTGCGCGTCGGCGTGATGGACGTCGCGAGCGCGAAGACGACATGGCTCCAGACGGGCGCCGACACGGGCGCCTACCTCGCGCGGATGGAGTGGGTAGGGAACGACAGCCTCGTCGTGCAGCGACTCCCGCGGCGGCAGAACCGTGTCGACCTCCTGATAGCCAGTGCCGCGACCGGCGGCGCGCGCACGATCATGACCGACGCCGACTCGGCGTACGTCGACGTGCAGGACGTGCAGTGGATCGGCAAGGGACGACAGTTCCTCTTCCTCTCCGATCGCAGCGGCTGGCGGCAGATCTTTCTCTACGACCGATCGGGACGCGTCGTCAGGCAGCTCACGCAGAACGGCATGGACGTGCTCGAGGTGCTGAGCGTCGACGAGAATCGCGGCGAGGTGTACTTCGTCGCCGCCGCGCCGAATCCGACGCAGCGGCAGGTCTACGCCGCGTCGCTGCGGAAGCCCGGTGTCCGCCGCGTGACCACCGAGCCCGGCGCGCACGCGATGAACATCGCCCCCGGCGGACGCTGGGCGGTCGACTTCCACTCGACGGCGAACAGCGCACCGACGGCCACGCTGTACGAGCTGCCGTCGTACGCGAAGCGGCGCGTCCTCGTCGACAACGCGAAGCTGAACGCGAAGCTCGCGGCGAGCGGCGCGCGCACGGAGTTCTTCCAGATCCCGATGCCCGACGGCACGAAGCTCGACGCCATGCGCGTGATCGGTCCCGGCTTCGACAGCACGACGAAGCACCCGGTGCTGATGTACGTCTACGGCGGCCCGGCCGCGCCGACGGTGAACGACCAGTTCGGTGGGACGCGGATGCTGTGGCACATGCTGCTCGCGCAGCGCGGCTACGTCGTCGTCAGCGTCGACAACCGCGGCGCAGCCTGGCGCGGTCGCGACTTCCGCAAGATCACCGAGTACCACCTCGGCCGCCACGAATCGCGCGACCAGATCGACGCCGCGAAGTGGCTGGGCCGGCAGTCGTGGGTGGACGCGAGCCGCATCGGCATGTGGGGGTGGAGCTACGGCGGCTACCTCACCTCGCTCACCACGTTCCTCGGCGGCGACGTCTTCAAGGCGGCGCTCGCGGTCGCCCCCGTCACCGACTGGCGGCTCTACGACTCGATCTATACCGAGCGGATGATGTGGATTCCGCAGGAGAACAGGGAAGGCTACGACGAGTCGGCGCCGCAGAATCACGTCGCCGGTCTCGTCGCGCGCTTCATGCTGGTGTTCGGAACCGGTGACGACAACGTCCATCCGCAGAACTCCATCCAGCTCGCGAACCAGCTCGAGGCAGCGCAGAAGCCCTTCCAGATGCTGCTCTACCCGAATCGCACGCACTCGATCTCCGGCGGCAACACGCAGGCGCACCTCTACGACTCGTTCACGCGCTTCATCCGCGAGAACCTCTGATGCGTACGCGCTTCGTCCTCGCCGGCGTCGTCATCCTCGCGGGATGCTCGGCGCTGAAGAGCGTCGGATCGGCGATCGTGCAGGCGGCGGCCGCGACGCCGTCCGCGGCGTCGGTGGTCGCCACGCGCGCCGAGCGCACCGGTTATCGCGAGACGTCCACGTACGACGACGTCGTCGGCTTCCTCGACGTGCTCCAGGCGTCGGGCGCTGGCATCGTGCAGGGGAGCATCGGCCGCAGCAGCGAGGGGCGCGAGATCCAGTACGTCGTCGCGTCGCGACCGCTCGTGCGCACGCCCGACGAGGCGCGCCGGCTCGGGCGGCCGATCGTCTACGTGCAGGCGAACATCCACGCCGGCGAGGTCGAGGGCAAGGAAGCGCTGCTCGCGCTGCTCCGCGACCTCGTCGAACAGGCGGCGCCTAACGTTCTCGACTCGATCGTGCTCGTCGCGGTACCGATCTACAACGCCGACGGCAACGAGCGCTTCGCCCCGCAGGCGAAAAACCGCTACGAGCAGAACGGCCCCGAGATGGTCGGCCAGCGCCCGAACGGGCAGGGGCTCGACCTGAACCGCGACTACATCAAGGCCGAGGCGCCGGAGACCCGCGCGTCACTCGCCGCCTTCGACGCGTGGGATCCCGATCTCTTCGTCGACCTGCACACGACCGACGGCAGCTTCCATGGCTACGCGCTGACCTACGCGCCACCGCTCGCGCCGGTGGGCGAGGCGGCGCCCTTCGTGCGCGACTCCTTGCTTCCCGTGCTCCGCGAGCGCATGCGCACGCGCGACGGCTTCGAGACCTTCGACTACGGCAACTTCGACCGCGACGAGCGGATGTTCGGCGCTCCGGTCGCGGGGCACGACACGGCGGACACGACGATCCATGCGTGGGTGACCTACGACCACCGTCCGCGCTTCGGGACGAACTACGTCGGGCTGCGCGGGCGCGCGGCGATCCTGAGCGAGGCGTTCTCGCACGATCCCTTCGAGCGGCGCGTCAAGTCGACGTACGCCTTCGTGCGCGAGATCCTCTCCCTCGTCGCCGAGCGCCGGGCGTCGTTCGATCGTCTCGCCCGTCGCGCGGCTGCCGGCCCTGCGACCGGCTCGATGATCGCCATCCGCGCCCGTCTCACGAGGAGTCCATTCACCGCGGCGATTCCCGCCGAGGAGATGGAGCGCGTCGCCGACAGCACGCGGCTCACCGAACCCGGAGTGCCGCGCGGAATGCGGCGCAGCGGCCGCTAT
>JABFXM010000616.1 GCA_013361745.1 Gemmatimonadaceae bacterium
ATTCAGCAGGTTCGCCATCGCGACGAGCGTCTGCGTCGTCGCGTACGGCCAGGAGTTGCCGCTCCACCAGCAGCAGCGCGGCGAGATGTAAAAGAGCGGATCATGTCGCTCGGCGGTCGTCGGGCCGTAGGGCGCGAGGAAGCGCGACGTGTCCATGAGGAACGCCCACGCGCGCTCGTAACCCTGGCTCGCCGGCGGGAGCTCGAACTGCCAGGGAACGAAGCCGATCTCCTCGCGGCCGTGGGGGTCGCCGGCGTGCTTCCCCGAGTCGTACGTCCGCGTCCGCGCGCGGACGCCGTCCTTCTCGTCGTGCGCGAACTCGTGGAGGAAGAACCCGCGCCGCGGATCCCAAAGCTCGCGCAGCACGCGCGCACGGATCGAGTCGGCGCGAGCCATGTAGTGCCGCGCTCCCGCCGAGTCTCCGAGCAGCGCCGAGGCGCGTGAGATCGCGCGCGCGTCGGCGAACATGTAGCTGTTCAGCGTCGGCCTGTAGCCGTCGGCGCCGGTGTCGATGTCGTCGGTCTGGCGACTGTCGATGCTGCGCTCCATCCCGTCGTGCAGCCCGTCCCAGTGAAAGAGGCCGACGGTGGAGTCGTAGCGCTCGCGCTCCCAGCCGGCGAACTGCTCCTTCATCCACGGCAGCGCGCGCGCGATGAAGCCGCGATCGCCATTCACGAGATACGTCGCCCAGATCGCGTCGCCGTACCAGTTGGAGTAGCTGCGCGGCTGGGCGCCGGGGGCGGTGAACCAGTAGCCCGCGAAGTCGCCGACGATGCGCGCGTCCTTCAGCCAGCGCACCTCGTACATCTGATGTCCGAGCGGGCAGCTGATCGCGCCGTAGGCGCCGGACCAGAAGGGGCGATCGATGAACTCGGTGAAGGTGTACCCGGTCTCGGGCGAGCCGTAGGTGAGGTGCATGGTGACGAGCTGCCAGCGGTAGTAGTACGTCGAGTCGATCGAGGGCTCGGAGGACTCGAAGAGCGGGATGCGGCGCGCGTACCAGTCCCAGTCGCGGTTGTCGAGCCAGCCGTAGCGCTCGGGGAGGATGCGCGGGTCGAGCACCTGCGCGCGAAGCGACGGCCGCGCGAGCGGCGAGATCGCGAGGAGCGCGACGGTCGCGACGAGTCTGCGGAGAGCCATGGGCGGCGGCGAGGAGATCGTCGAATGTGCGACGCCGCGCTCCCGCTGTCGAGCGACGTCAGTCGGGTCGAGCGTGCGCCGCGTTGTCCACGATGTTCGTCGCCCCGGCGGCGTGCGCGCAGTGCGCGCAGCAGAAGAAGGTGCCCTTCGCCTCGATCCCGTGTCCGATCACCTTGCAGCCGCAGTGCGCGCACACCGGCGCGAGGCGATGGATCGCGCACTCGAAGCTGTCGAAGGTGTGAGTGGCGCCGGCGACGACGACCTGGAAGGCGAGGTAGTAGTCGTTGCCGCACACTTCGCACTTGGCCATGAGGTGCTCCGGAGAATGGTGAGCCCGCGGCTGACCGCGCTGCACGGCGCGCGCCACGCGCGCACCGTCACCCCTGACCCCCGACCCCTGACCCCTACCTGAGATAGTGGCAGGTATACCCGCCCGGATTCTTGCGCAGGTAGTCCTGGTGGTAGAGCTCCGCGCTGTACCACGTCGACGCGGGCTCGATGCTCGTGGTGATCGGACGCTTCCACTTTCCCGACGCGTTCACGCGCGCGATCACCCGCTCGGCGATCTCCTTCTGCTCCGGCGACTGCGGGAAGATCGCCGAGCGATACTGCGTCCCGATGTCGTTCCCCTGGCGGTTGAGCGTGGTCGGGTCGTGCAGGCGGAAGAACCACTTCTCGAGGAGATCCTCGTAGCTCAGCACCGTCGGATCGAAGGTGATGCGCACTGCCTCGGCGTGGCCGCTCTTGCTGTCGTGGGTGTCGTGATAGGTCGGATTCTCGAGCCAGCCGCCGGTGTAGCCGACGTCGGTGTCGAGCACGCCCGGCACGTCACGGAGGATGTCCTCCACTCCCCAGAAGCAGCCGCCGGCGAGGACTGCGATCTCGGTCTGCTTCCCGGTGGCGACGCTCGCCCCCGCCATATGCTTGCTCTTCGTCATCTCGAAGCTCTCCTTCATCGGTATGAAGCCCTCCCGTCCTGTAGCAATTCGCGTTCGCGGCGCGGGGTTCCCTCGCGATGCGAGCGCGGCCTCGGGTCTTTCGCTCGCGGCGCGAGGCGTCCAACTTCGGGCGACCTCACAGCCCCGTGATCCTCATGCGTTCAGCTCGTTCCCGCGTCCTCCTCGGCATCGCCGCCGCTCTCCTCTGCGCCGCGCAGGCCTCCGCGCAGAGCCAGCCCCCCGCGTCGCTGCGCGACACCGTCCCCCTCCCCGAGCATCCGCGCCCCGACTTCCAGCGCGCCGACTGGCTGAACCTCAACGGCCACTGGCGCTTCGCCTTCGACAAGGCGAACGCTGGAGAGAAGTCGCGCTGGTTCGCGAGCTCGCTGCGGAACACGCACTCGATCCTCGTCCCCTTCTCCTGGGGCGCGCCCGCGTCCGGCGTCGCCGACTCGGCGGACATCGGCTGGTACGAGCGGACGATCACCGTCCCCGCGGCGTGGAAGGGGAAGCGCGTCTACCTCGTCGTCGGCGCGAGCGACTGGCGCACGAGCGTGTGGCTCGACGGCGCGAAGCTCGGCGACCATCAGGGCGGCTACACGCCCTTCTCGATGGAGCTGACGAAGCTCATGAAGCCCGGCGCGTCGCAGCGGCTGACGCTGCGCGTCGACGACACCGACCATCCGTTCAAGCTCGAGGGGAAGCAGGGCTACGGGAAGGCGCGCGGCATGTGGCAGACGGTCTATCTCGAGGCGCGCGGGAGCGATCCGCTGGAGACGGTGCACTTCACGCCGCGCCTCGAGAAGAGCACGGTGACCGTCGACGCGGTGCTCGCCGAGCCCGCGCCGCGCGAGATGACGCTGCGCATCGCCTTCACCAATCGCGAGGGCCGGCCCGTCGTCACGCGTACCATCGCGCGCGGGGAGCGCTCGGCGCGCTTCGACGTCCCGCTGCCGGACGCGCACCTCTGGTCGCTCGACGATCCCTTCCTCCACGAGGTGTCGGTGTCGGTGAGCGCGCCGGGGCTCGTCACCGACTCGTTGGGCAGCTACTTCGGGATGCGCAGCATCTCGACCGCGAACCTGCCGGGGACGACGATCCCGTACGTCGCAATCAACGGCGAGCCCGTGTACCTGCAGCTCGCCCTCGACCAGGCGTACCACCCGACGGGCTACTACACCTTCCCGAGCGACTCCTTCACGAAGATGGAGATCCTCCGCGCGCGGCAGATCGGGCTGAACGGGCTGCGCGAGCACATCAAGATCGAGACGCCGCGCAAGCTGTACTGGGCGGACAGGCTCGGCGTGCTGATCATGGCCGACGTCCCCAACTGGTGGGGGCCGCCGACGGACACCGCCTTCCGCGAGCACGACCAGGCGATGACCGAGATGATCGCTCGCGACTACAACCATCCCGCGATCTTCTCCTGGATCCTCTTCAACGAGGCGTGGGGGATCACGACGAAGGTGGGAAACCGCGAGCCGTATCTCCCGGAGACGCAGAAGCAGGTCGCCGAGCGGGTGCGGATGGCGAAGGCGCTCGACTCGACGCGGCTCGTCGAGGACAACTCGCCCTGCTGCGGACGCGGCCACACCGTCACCGACATCAACTCCTGGCACAACTACCTCGCCGGGTGGCAGTGGGAGAAGCTGCTCGAAACGATCAGCGACAGCACCTACCCCGGCTCGGGGTGGAACTTCGAGAAGGGCTACGCGCAGGATCATCAGCCGATGATGAACTCGGAGTTCGGCAACGTGTGGGGCTACGAGGGGAGCACGGGCGACGTCGACTGGAGCTGGGACTACCACATGGCGGTCGACGCCTTCCGGCGGCACCCCAAGCTCGCGGGGTGGCTCTACACCGAGCACCACGACGTCATCAACGAGTGGAACGGTTACTGGCGCTTCGACCGCACGAGCAAGGAGACCGGCGTCGGCGAGCTCGTGCCGGGGATGACGCTGCGCGACTTCCAGTCGCCGATGTACATCGCCGTCGGGCGCGCGGGGAGCGAGAGCGTGAAGGGACAGGACACTGTGCAGGTCCCGCTCTGGGCGTCGTTCATGGAGAACCGCGCGCTGGGCGACTCGCTCGTGCTGCGCACGGAGCTGTACGGCTGGGATGCATCGGGCACCCGCCGCGAGATCTCCAGCAGTGTGCGGCGCGTGCCGTATCGCCCGTACATGTCCGAGGCGCTCGCGCCGCTCACGGTGCGCATGCCGCCGGGACCTGCCGTCGTCGTCCTCGCGGTGCGGCTCGAGGACGAGGGGGGCGCGGTGCTGCACCACAACTTCACCACCTTCGTCGTCGAGGGTGATCCGCCGGCGCAGGGGATGCTTCCCGACGGGCGGAGCGTCCGGATGGCGCGCGTCCCCGACGCCGACTACAGCGACGCGCGCTGGTCGCTGAAGACGTGGAAGGTGCTCGACGGCCTGAAGGTGGACGGCGCGGGCGCGGGATACTTCGAGTATCGCATC
>JABFXM010000232.1 GCA_013361745.1 Gemmatimonadaceae bacterium
CACCCGTGATCAGTACGTGCGCTTCGTGGAGAAGGCGCAGGACATCGTCACGAAGTACGGGAAGAAGATGGTCGGCTGGGAGGAGATCACGAAGGCGCGGCTCCGCCCGACGTCGATCGCGCAGCAGTGGAAGAGCGATTCGGCCACCGCCGCCGTTACGCAGGGCGCGAAGCTCATCATGTCCCCCGCCGACCGCATCTACCTCGACATGAAGTACAACTCGTCGACGGAGCTCGGTCTCGACTGGGCGGCGCAGATCGAGGTCAGGCAGTCGTACGACTGGGACCCGGCGACGTACATGAAGGGCGTGAACGAGTCGAACATCGTCGGCGTCGAGGGGCCGCTCTGGAGCGAGACGGTCCGCAACATCACCGCGGCGGAGTATCTGATCATGCCGCGGCTCACCGCGGTGGCCGAGATCGGATGGACGCCGCAGTCGGCGCGGAGCTGGGAGAGCTTCCGCACGCGCGTCGCCGCGCACGCGCCACGTTGGAACTACCTCGGCGTGAACTTCTACCGCTCGCCGCAGATCCCGTGGTGAAGGCTTCGGTGAACGGCGCTTTGGTTCTTCATTGACAGGAAGGAAGCGAAGGAGTTCGACCAGAAGCTGCTTCTCTCCAGCTGATTGAACAGAAGGCACGAATGCACGAAGGGGTCTCGAGCAACCCTTCGTGCCTTTCGTGCCTTCTGTTATCAGCAGCAAGATCAATTCTTGAATCCTTCGTGCCTTCTGTCATTCACAGCGCGAGGAGCACATCGCACCTTCCGTCACTCCCACCAAACGCCGGGAGAGTCGAGGGACGCCCGCCGGGCTCGCGCCGATTATGCTTCAGCTGTCAGAGAGTGGTCAGCGCCGTCCAGCGCGCTTGCCCCGCACCCTTCGTCACGCCGATCGTATCGCATGCTCGCCTCCCCCCGGCTCGCATCGCTTCTCGCTTCTCTCACGCTCGTTGCCGCGCTGACACGCGTGAGCGCCGCGCAGAGTCTCGTCTATGACGGGAGCGCGCATCAAACCATGGTCGCGATCCCGCGCCTCGACGCCGACATTCGCGTCGACGGGAATCTCGACGAGGAGGCGTGGTCGCGCGCCGCGCGGCTCACGGGCTTCACCGAGTATCGCCCCGTGGACAGCCGGCCGGCCGAGGACTCCACCGAGGTGCGCGTCTTCTACACCGCGACGGCGATCCACTTCGGCATCCGCGCCTGGGAATCGCACGGCAACGTCGTCCGCGCAACGCTCGCCGACCGCGACAACATCGCCGCCGACGACCGTGTCCAGATCCTTCTCGACACCTACGACGACAACCGGCGCGCCCTGCTCTTCGCCGTGAACCCGCTGGGCGTGCAGCAGGACGGCGTGCAGTCCGAGGGCTTCGACCCCTCGCAGTCCGCGGGCGGCCGGTTCGACGGCATCGTCGACATCAGCCCCGACTTCAACTTCGAGTCGCGCGGCCACGTCACGCCGTTGGGGTACGAGGTCGAGATCCGCATCCCCTTCAAAAGCCTCCGCTATCAGTCCGCGGACCCGCAGCGCTGGGGGCTGCAGATCACGCGCGTGACGCAGCACTCGGGACACGAGGACACCTGGGCGCCGGCGGTGCGCGCGAACGCGAGCTTCCTCGTGCAGTCGGGGCGGCTCGTCGGGCTCACCGGCCTGCACCGCGGCACCGTCGTCGACATCGATCCCGAGTTCACCTCGTCGGTCGCCGGCTCGCAGGGCCCGGACTCGTGGCGCTACGCGAACCCGAACGCGAGGCTCGGCGGCAACGTCCGCTGGGGGATCACTCCGAACTACACTCTCAACGCGACGGTGCGCCCCGATTTCTCGCAGGTCGAGGCGGACGTCTCGCAGGTGACGGTCAACGAGCGCTTCGCGCTCTTCTTTCCCGAGAAGCGCCCCTTCTTCCTCGAGGGGCTCGAGCAGTACGACACGCCGAACCGGCTGATCTACACGCGACAGATCCGCGCCCCTGCGGGGGGCGTCAAGCTCACCGGCAAGAGCGGGGGAACCGCGATCGCCTACCTCGGCGCCGCCGACGACCGGCTCTACTCGTACGACGGCGACCACGTTCCCGTCTTCAACCTGCTGCGAATCCGCCGCGACCTCGGCACCAGCTCGACGTTAGGCATCGTCCACACCGACCGCGTCGAGGGGAGCGACTACAATCGCGTCTCGGGCGGCGACATGCGCGTGGTCTGGCGAAAGATCTGGTACTCGCAGGCGCAGTTCGCGGAATCGTGGACGCGGGATCCGGCCGGCGCGCGGAACGGCGAGCTCTGGGACGTCACCCTCGTCGACCGCACGGGCCGCAACTACGGCAACCACTTCGAGCTCGAGGGGATCGCGCCCGATTTCATGACGCTGAGCGGCTTCGTCCCGCGCACGGGCGTCGTCTCCGGACGCTTCGCGAACCGCTTCACGGTGTATGGCGCACCAGGGTCGCGGCTCGAGCAGATCAGCACCTTTCTCGTCGCGTCGCCGGTCTGGCTGTACGGCGAGTTCCCGCGGAGCGCCACCTTCGAGGGCTCGTACACCGAGAACTTCCAGGCGACGCTGCGCGGCGGCTGGGCGCTGCGCGCCGCGGTATCGGACGGTGAGCAACGCTTCGACGAGCGGTCGTATGCCGGCTACCGTGTGAACCGTGGCACTGACACCGTCGCGTTCGCGCGACCGCGTGGGCAGTACGGCTTGTGGACCGGATCGGTCGGTGCGAGCACCCCCAACCGCGCGCTCACCCTGAGCGTGGATCTCACCGCGGGCGCGGGGGTGATCTTCGCCGAGGCGGCCGAAGGTCGTGGCCGCGGGGCGACGCTCGCCGCGTCCTGGCACCCGAACGCGTCGCTCCGGATCGAGTCGAGCCTCGTCCACCAGCGCATCACCCGCGCACGCGACGGCAGCCGCTTCTCCACCGCGACGATCCCGCGGATAAAGACGGAGTATCAGCTCACCCGCGCGATCTTTCTCCGCTACGTCGGGCAGTACGTCGCGCAGGATCGCACCGCGCTCGTGGACGCGGCCACGGGCTTCCCCCTGCTCGCGTCGAGCTACGGCACGGCGCGCTTCGGTCCGTCCTCCGCGCTGCTCGTCAACGACTTCCGCAACGATTTCCTCTTCTCGTACAAGCCGACGCCAGGCACCGTGTTCTTCGTCGGCTACGGTGCGTCGCTGACGGAGCCGGAAGCGTTCACCTTCCGCACTGGCGAGCTCCATCGGGTGAGCGATGGCTTCTTCCTGAAGGCCAGCTACCGCTACCGGCTCTGAGGGGGCAGGCGCCGCGTCACCGAGCCGGGCGCGGGAAGGTGTCGTTCGCCCGATCGATGTCGGGCAGCGCACGTCGGGGATCGATCGAGGCTCTCGTCACGCGCTTCGACCCCGGCACTCGGTACATGAAGCGCGGACCGAGGTTCCACATCTGCACCGGGAGCCGCACGGAGCTCGTCGATCCGTCGTCGAAGGTCAGCGCGAGCTCGGCCGGCATGACCATCGTGCCGCGGTTGCCGAGCCAGACGTTCGAGCCGCCGTCGGCACGTGTGGTGATCGAGTCCACCGACTGGTCGAGTCGCGCCGTGGTGTAGAGCCAGCCACGCCAGAACCAGTCGAGGTCCATCCCGCTCTCGTCGCGCATCACGCGCATGAAGTCGGCCGGTGTCGGATGGCGGAACGCCCAGACACGGATGTACTCGCGGAACGCCTGCTCGAAGCGCGCGCGCCCCATCACCTCGTCGCGCAGCAAGGTGAGCATCAGCGCCGGCTTCTGGTAGCCGCTCCAGAAGAGGTCGTGCACCTCGGTCGGATTCGTCATCAGCGGCTGCTCGTTGCCCGGCACGCCGTGCTCGGCGTAGAGGTGCAGCGGGTGCGCCTGGATCGAATCGCCGTACGCGGTTCCCGCGAAGTAGCTCGCCGCGTTCTCGTAGTCGATGAAGGTGTTGAAGCCCTCGTCCATCCACGGGTACAGGCGCTCGTTCGAGCCGACGATCATCGGGAACCACTCGTGGCCGAACTCGTGCGCCAGCGCCCACTGCGTGTCCTCGCGCGTCGGCCCGTTAGGCACGAACGTCAGCATCGGGTACTCCATCCCCTCGATCGGTCCTTCCACCGTCGTCGCGTGCGACCAGGGGTACGGGAACCAGTGCTCGCTGAAGTTGATGATCGCGCCGCGCGCCATCCGCTGCGCTTCCTCCCATCTGTCGGCCTTCGCGCGGTAGAGGGTCTCGATGAGAATTCCCTTGTAGCCGCTCGCGTCCCAGCGGAAGTCGGGCCCGGTCGCGAAGGCGACGTCGCGCACGCTGTCGGCGGTGAAGTGCCAGGTCAGCGTCCCCGTGGTCGCCGGACGGGTGCGCGCCGCGTTCCCCGCTTCGTCGCGCGCGATGATGGCGACCGTGGTGTCGGAGCGACGCGCCGCCGCGAGCCGCGACCGCTGCGCCGCCGTGAGCACCTGCTCCGCGTTGCGCAGCTCTCCCGTCGCGGTGACGATGTAGGTCGCGGGGACCGTCAGCGAGACGTCGAACCTCCCGTACTCGAGATAGAACTCGCCGGCGCC
>JABFXM010000400.1 GCA_013361745.1 Gemmatimonadaceae bacterium
AGCGGATCGCGAGCGTGTTCGCGTCGTGCGGCGTCGACACCGGCACGACCTCGGCGCGCGTCTGCTCGAGGTAGCGGGCGGTGAGATCGAGAAAGAGCGCGCCGGCGTCGCGGGTGGCGTCGGACTCGAGGGCTGCGAGAATTTCGTCGTCGTGCATGGCTGGAATCTAGATGGAACCAGGATGCACGTGCATCACCCGCCGAGCAGCACCGACGCCAGCTTCACCGCCGCCTGCGGTTCCCGCGTCCGCCACGCCTCCAGCCGGGCGATCACGATCTCGTCATCTACCCGCAGCGCGAGCAGCTCACGCGCGCGCTCGCGGGTCAGCTCCGGATAGAAGCTGATCGTCACGTGCGGGGTGAAGGTGAACTTCGCCTGCTCGAACTTCAGCCCGCTCGTGGCGAGACGGTCGTGCAGGGCGCGGATCGGGCCGTGCGGGTCGAGCGGGAAGCTGACGACGTCGCTCTGCATGAAGCGGTGCGGCTCGCCTAACGCTAGGTGCAGCGGCTCGCTCGCCGCCGCGACGCGCTCGAGCGCGGCTTTCACCTCCGCCGCCGGCGTCCCCGCGTGCACCGGGCCAAGCCCCGAGGAGCCGGCGAGCGTGACGTGCGGCGGGAAGGCGCGGGCGAGCTTCGGGTCGTACTTCCGCTGCAGCGCATGCAGCCGGTCGGCGACGTCGCCGGTGAGCGCGGCGAGGACGAAGATCCGCCCCGCCGTCGCGCTCACTCGTTGTTCTTGGCGTCGCGGCGGATCGTGACGGTCTTGCCGCGGATCGTCGTCTTCTTCAACGCGTCGATCACGCGCTCCGCCTCGTCGCTCGGCACCTCGACGATCGAGAAGCGGTCGGCGATCTCGATCGCGCCGATCGCGCGTGAGTCGAGGCCAGCCTCGCCGATGATCGCGCCGACGATGTCCGCCGGGCGCACCTTCAGCTTGCGCCCCGCGCCGACGAAGACACGCGCCATGTCGCCGCCGCGCTTCCGCGGAATCCGATGCTCCTTCTCCTTCACGCGACGCTCGGCGCCGCGTGCCGGGCGCGCCTCGAGATCGGGACGCTCGCCGCGTGCGTACGCCTTGTCCCGCGTCCGCTCGGCGCGCGACGGCTTGCCTCCCTTCCGATCGAAGCCGCCTTCGCGCTCGACGCGCGGCGCGACTGAGGGGATCTCGACCTCGTCGCCCTCGGCGGCGACCGCCTTGTGCGCCAGCTTCATCGCCGCCGCGGCGACGTCCATCACGTCGAACTCCGACGCCAGCGACTCGACCGCGACGCGGAAGTGGTCGAAGTCGCCCTCCGTCAGCACCTCGTAGAGCGAGGCGCGCGTCAGCTCGAGCCGGCGCGCCCGCAGGTCGGCGACCGTCGGCACGCTCTCGACCGCGATCTTCTGCTTCGTCACGTGCTCGATGTTGCGGAGGAGCCGATGCTCGCGCGGCTCGATGAGCGAGATCGCGACCCCTTCCCTGCCCGCGCGCCCCGTGCGGCCGACGCGATGCACGTACGTCTCCGGCGCGCTCGGCACGTCGTAGTTGACGACGTGCGAGAGCTGCGGGATGTCGAGCCCGCGCGCGGCGACGTCGGTCGCGATGAGCAGCTCGGCGCTCCCGGCGCGGAACTTCTTCATCACGCGGTCGCGCTGCTCCTGCGACATCCCGCCGTGCAGCGACTCGGCGCGGTAGCCGCGGCCGTTGAGCGACTCGGTGAGCTCGTCCACCTCGTGCCGCGTGCGGCAGAAGACGATGGCCGACTCCGGCGCCTCGACGTCGAGCACCCTGCCTAACGCGGTGAGCTTGTGCGCGCGCGGGACGACGTAGGCCACGTGGCGCACCTTCGGCATCTCGCCGGCGGCGAGCGCCTTGCGCGCGATCTGGATCTTCAGCGGCTCGCGCAGGTGCGTCACCGCCAGCTCGGCGATGCGCGGCGGCAGCGTCGCCGAGAAGAGCGCGGTCTGCCGCTCGGCGGGCGTCGCGCCGAGGATCGCCTCGAGGTCCTCGGCGAAGCCCATGTCGAGCATCTCGTCCGCCTCGTCGAGGACGACGTACTGCACGTGCTCGAGCTTCAGCGTGCGGCGGCGGATGTGGTCGTGCGCGCGGCCCGGCGTCGCGACGACGACGTCGACGCCGCGCTTCAACGAGCGGAGCTGCTGCTCCATCGACTGGCCGCCGTAGATCGGCAGCACGGTGACGCCGCGCGAGCGTCCGTACTTGTGCGCAGCCTCGGCGACCTGCATCGCCAGCTCGCGCGTCGGCACGAGGACGAGCGCGCTCGTCGACGCGCGCTGCCGCTCGGTGCCGGCGATCTTCTCGATGATCGGGAGCGCGAACGCCGCCGTCTTCCCGGTCCCCGTCGCCGCCTGGCCGAGGACGTCGCGTCCCTCGAGGAGGGCGGGGATCGCCTGCTGCTGGATCGGGGTCGGCTCCTCGTAGCCGAGTCCGGAGAGCGTCGCCACCAGCTCGGGGCTGAGTCCGAGCGCGGCGAAGCCGGCGCCATCGACGGGGGTGGAGCTCGTGTCCTGCGCCGTCGTCGTGCCGGCTTCGTCCTGTTCTGTCATTACCTGATCACTGTCGGTGGTGTCGCCGAGAAGGCGAGGCCCCAGCCATTGTCGGTGGGGACGATCGACGCGCCGAGGAGCCAGCGGTCGATGCGATTGCGCGGGTGCGAGTGATGGTACTGCACGACCTTCCGGCCGGAGAAGGTGCCGATCAGCGCCCCCATCGCGACATCACTCGCCCAGTGCTTGTTGTTGTACATGCGCGAGAGCCCGATGAGCGACGCGCCGCCGTACATCACCGGTGCAATATACCATGTTGAGTTGGGCCACCACCGATGGGTCTCGGCAGTGACCGCCGACGCCGCGGCGAACCCAGCGAGGGTGTGTCCGCTCGGGAAGGAGGAGTAGTCACCCCCCTTCTGGAAGCCGCGGCCGAGCTTGAAGTCGTGCGGCTTGTCGGTCCCCAAGTAGGGGCGGGCGCGTCCCGCCGCTCCCTTGATCACACCGGTCACGACGGTGCCGACGAGGATCGCCTCGGTGCCATGCAGCCCGAGGTCCGCCATCCGCTGGACGTGCGCGAGACGTCCGACCGCGTACATGGAGCCGCCGATCAGCACCGCGCCGGGCTGCGCGATGAGCCGGAAGTTCGTCGCCTGGTGATGGAAGAACCGGTTCGACTGGTTGTGCGGGTCCTGCAGCGTCTGCGCGAAGTGCTTGTCGAGAGGGAAGAGAAGGACGGTCGTGACGACGAACCCGCCCGCGATCCACGCGTCACGGCTGGTGAAGAGCGGGTCGCTCGAGCGCTTCACCCCGGTGGTGTCCGGCGTCGTCTGCTGGGCGGGGAGGGCGGGCGCGAGGAGCGCGCTCGCGAGGAGGAGGGCGCGGAGTCTGGTCGAGCGTGAGAGCACGGTAGTCCGGATGAGGTTGTCCGGACTGGGCCGTGCACCCTGCGTGCCGTGGCACGCGCGTTGGGGGCGTCGGAACCCACCGCGCGCGTGTCGCGCGGGAGGCCGCCATCAACGGCTGGAACGACGATCGGCACCGATCGGCACGGATTCACACGGATACGGCTTCGGGGCATGTGTGCCGAGACGATCTCGCCCGCCGTGCCCCAAACGAGTGCAGTATCCGTGATGCCCCGTGTAGATCCGTGAAGATTGTCGTTCAGCCGTCACCACTCAGCCGCGATGGAAGCGCGGCGAACTGGCTCTAGTCCTCCGCTCGCCGGTACCAGTAGTGCACGGCGATCAGGAAGAGGGACACGATGATCAGCGTCCCCGCCTTGATGCCGACGCTCTCGAGGTTCCAGACGCGGGCGATCGCGTAGAAGGCGGCGACGATGCAGAGGCCGAGGCCCGTGTGGCGGACGATGGGGACCTCGCGGCTGCGACCGTAGTGGATCGCGCCGACGCCGCAGACCGCGAAGTACAGCGTCACGAGCGAGGTCGCGACGTCGTGCGAGACGGTGCTCGCGAGCTCGTACCAGCCCCAGAGGAAGAGCGCGATCGGGAGGAACGCGCGCGCAAGCGACACCCAGGTCGCGTCCGGCTCGCGGTCGCCGAACTTCGTCGTCGCGAGGGCGTCGAAGAAGCGCCACCAGGCGAGCAGCGTCACCAGGAGCAGGACCGCGCCCGGGTTGACGAACGGGTTCGACACGTACGCGGGACGGACCGCGAGCAGATCGCGCGCCTCGGCCAGTGCGAGGATCAGACCCATCGCGACCGCGATCCCGACGAGCTTCGCCCTCTCCTTCCGGATCAGGAAGATCATCGCAAAGCCGTGGGCGACGAGGCCGAGGCCGAGCGCGAGGGTGTCATGCCGCAGCAGGTAGCCGACGGAGACGAGCGTCGTCAGCGCGAAAACGAGATGGTGCGGCCCGCGGCGCTCCTGGTCGTTCATGAGGGCGGCGCCCGCCGCCGCCACGCCCCAGACGAGGGTGATCGCCACGCCGTTAGGCGCGTCGATCCCGCCGTTCGCGAGGAGCGCGGCGCCGAGCAGGCCTAACGGCAGCGCGACCGCGTCGAGCAGCCACTCCCCGGCGCGCATCCCCAGC